>JASHRI010000201.1 GCA_030037435.1 Candidatus Acidiferrales bacterium
GTCACCGCTCCCGTCGTCTATGTGAACTACGGCTTGCCGGAGGACTATCGCGAGCTGGCACGCCTTGGCATCGACGTTCAAGGCAAGGTCGTCATCGCACGCTATGGCCGCTGCTACCGCGGCATCAAGGCAAAAGTCGCCGAAGAACACCACGCCGCCGCGCTGATCCTCTACTCCGATCCGCAGGACGACGGCTACACCGTCGGCGATGCTTACCCCAACGGCCCGTGGCGTCCGATGAGCGGCATCCAGCGCGGTTCTATCGTCTATACGCAGTTGTATCCCGGCGACCCGCTCACTCCCGGTGTTGGCGCCATGGCGGATGCCAAGCGCCTCGCGCCAGACGATGCTGCCAGTCTTCCTCACATCCCGACCATGCCCATCAATGCTCAAGATGCTGCCGTGATTCTTGGCAGTCTGAAGGGTCACCACGTCGCCCGCAGCTGGCAAGGCGCGCTTCCCTTTACCTATCACACCGGGCCGGGCGACTCCGAAGTGCACGTGAAAATCACGATGGACTATGCGCAGCGTCCGATTTACGACGTGATCGCGACGCTGCACGGCACAGTGGACGATCAGTGGGTGATTCTCGGCAACCATCACGATGCATGGGTATTCGGCGCCGTCGACCCGGGTAGCGGCACAGCCTCCATGCTCGAAACGGCGCGAGCGCTTGGGGATCTCGTGCAATCTGGCTGGAAGCCGCGCCGCACCATCGTAATGTGCGAATGGGACGGTGAGGAGCCCGGTCTTCTCGGCTCCACGGAATGGGTGGAAGCGAATCGCGCTGAGCTACAGGCAAAAGCCGTGGCTTACATCAACACGGATATTGGCGTCGATGGCCCCAATTTCAGCGCCGGAGCAACGCCATCGCTCAAAGCGATGATTGTGGATGCTACTCGCGACGTCCCTGATCCGGCCACTGGCCTAAGCGTCTATACAGCTTGGCGCGAGCACGAGGCAAACGCGCAAACCGCGCCAAGCGGCACGGCGCGGCAGGCGCCTCAGTCGGCTACTCCCGGCGGCGTCTCAATCGGTTCGCTGGGATCTGGTTCGGACTATTCCGCGTTCCTCGATTTCGCCGGAATTCCTTCGATGGACGTCGGATTCAATGGTGACTACGGTGTTTACCATTCGCTATTCGACGACTTTTACTGGATGAAGCACTTCGGCGATCCCAATTTCGTTTACCATGCCGCGCTCGCACGCGTTCTTGGCACCATCGCGCTGCGTCTCGACGAAGCGGATTTGCTGCCCTTTGACTACTCTTCTTACGCGTCAGACATCGAGCACGCGGTCACCAACGCCGACACTCACCTCGCGAGCGATGCGAATCAGCCCTTGCTTGAGCCAACGCTCGACGCCGCGGCCAAGCTCTCAATTTCCGCGGCGGGCGCAGAGCAGGCTCTGCGCGCTATATCGGGCGCACCGATTGATCCCACAAAGGCGGAGCAGATCAATCATGCCTTGGCCGCAGTCGAGCAGGCATTCCTTGCTCCCGATGGTCTTGTCGGTCGCCCGTGGTTCAAGCACACAATTTATGCACCCGGAAGTTACACAGGTTATTCCGCCGAGATCATTCCGGGCGTTACCGAAGCTCTGGCGAGCAGTGATTCAGGCGCTCTTCGCCAGGAAGCGGCTTCGCTAACGGCTGCATTGCAACGCGCCTCCGCGCAGCTCGATGAAGTTGCGCATCTGGCGCAATCGGCGGTGCCGGCAGGCGCGCAATCCGGCGCGCCGACTTCGCGCTAAATCTGCTGCCTCTTCCATCGCCCCCGCCGGAATAGCAGAATGCTCGCTATAGCGATGACTGCTTCCGCGATTGCAATGGACCAATACACCCCGCTCGCGTGGAACTCCCGCTGAATTGCCAGCCAATAGGCCAGTGGAATCTCGAACAGCCAGAAGCCGAAAAAATTCACCACGGTTGGCGTGATCGTGTCGCCCGCTCCATTGAACGCTTGCAGCATCACCATCTCGTACGCGTAGCCGATATTCCCGTAGCTCAAGATTCGAAGGGCGGAAGCCGCCAGCCGCACGATTTGCGGATCGTCGGTGAACATTCGTACGATGGGCTCGGCAAACAAAAGGAACGCAACGCCAACCGAGCCGAGAAACAGCATGTTGTAGAATCCCGTTCGCCAAACCGACGTTTCGGCGCGCTCCGGCTGCTTCGCTCCCAGGTTTTGCCCCACCAGCGTTGCCGCTGCATTGCTCAGTCCCCACGACGGCAGTATCGCGAAAATCATAATCCGCACGGCGATCGTATATCCCGCCACAGCGTCCGCGCCAAACAAGCTCACGATGCGCACCAGCCCAATCCAGCTCGTCTGCGCGATGGCAAACTGCCCGATGCCCGTCAGCGACACGCGAAACAGCCGCACCAGCACCAGCCAATTCACGTGAATTTGCCGCCGCAAGATGCGAATTCGCTCGGTCCCAGCGAGCAAGCGATAGAACTGGTACAGCACTCCGATCCCTCGTCCTGTAAAAGTGGCCAGCGCCGCTCCTGTCACTCCGAACCGGTGAAATGGCCCCAACCCAAAAATCAGGCACGGATCGAGCACCAGGTTGATGATGTTCGATAGCCACAACAGCCGCATGGCGATCGCCGCATCGCCCGCACCCCGAAAGATCGCATTATTAAGGAACAGCATCAGCACTACGCCACTACCGCCCAGCGCGATGCGTGCGTAGCCGCTTCCCACCGTCACAATGTCGGGCGTCGCCCCCATCAGGCGCAGCAGGTTCGGCGCGTAGATAAGGCAGGGCACTCCGATCACCGCCGAAATAATCAGTCCCAGGAAAATCGCCTGCATTCCCGCTACGGCTGCGTCCTGCGGATCGCCTTCGCCGATGCGCCGCGCCACCATCGCAGTCGTCGAAAGGCTCAACCCCATCCCGATTGCAAACACCAACAGCAGCATCGACTCGGTCAAGCCAACGGTGGCCACTGCATTCGCGCCGACGCGCCCCACCCAGAACACGTCCACCACCGCAAACAACGACTCGAGCACCATTTCCAGCACCATCGGAATCGCCAGCAGCAAAATGGCGCGATTCAGGCTGCCCTTGGTGAAGTCCTGATGCGATCCCCGCACGGCTTCGCGGATCGACTCCCAAAGGCTCTGCTGGGGCTCGTTTGTAACGGCGACTGCCATCGCTTACCTACGGCCTTCCGCGTCGCATATCGCACACTCGAATGCGTTTGCGACGCTTCCAAGAAAACGAAAAAGTTGAACGACGAAAAACTGCGGTAGCTGGGCCAGTTTGAATTTTCTTGATCGTGACACAAGGGGTCAAAATTCAAACTGACCCACTACCAAAACGGCTGACTTGCGGTGCTACCTTACGCGAGGCTTACAGTGAGGATGTTCATGGTGTTCTTACCACCCGTTTCTTCGTGGATGTCTGTTCGCCGGGTTACCGAGCCGTTTTCAAAATGCACCTATGCGGCGAACGGACAGCCCACGAATGCCCAAATACTATCTCGATTGCCGCCCCCGTGCAATCGTTTCCCGTAAGTTTCCCGCTACCCTCGCCAAAACCCTAAAAATGTCACTTCCGTCTTGAATCGCAACCTCGGTTTCTGCTACAAGGAATACTGGTGTAGGTAGTCCGGCCTTTAGCAGGCGCGCAGCTAGGCGCCAGTCTCGGTATCTACGATTTCAACCCCAGCCTTAAACTGCAACGCGACCTTCAGCAACCGCTAGACCCGTAACCGGCGCGAAACCCAGACCTCAAGCAGCAGTTCACCAACCAGCATTCCTTAGCTGAGGAGAAGGCAATGGCCACGAGACTCATTCAGATCGAGCAGGACTCTGAAATTCAGCAGCGTCTAGCCGCCGAAAGGCTCCGATTGCGCAAATTGGCTGGCCTCGACCAGCACAAGCATTTCCACCGCCCGGTAGAGCGCGCTTTTACCGCCGAAGAACGTAGCAAAGTCACGATCTTGTTCGGCGGCTTCACCTGGAAGCACGAGGACCTGATCCGCGCTGTCTTCCAGGGCTGCGGCTATCGCTGCGAAAAACTGCCGGTGCCGGATGTCCCGGCTTTCCAGATCGGCAAGGAGTACGGCAACAACGGCCAGTGCAATCCCACCTATTTCACGGTCGGCAATCTCGTCCAGTACCTTCAATTCCTCGAAAAGGAAGGCGTCCCGCGCCAGCAAATCCTCGACAACTACGTGTTTTTCACCGCCGGCTCCTGCGGTCCCTGCCGTTTCGGCATGTACGAAGCCGAATATCGCTTCGCCCTGAAAAACGCCGGCTTCGATGGCTTCCGCGTCCTGCTATTTAAGGACAGCGACGGCATCAAAGCTGCTTCCGGCGAGCCCGGCCTGAAATTTACGGTCGACTTCGGATTCGGCATGCTCAACGCCATGCTGATGGGCGACGTCTTCAACGACCTCATCTACCAAATTCGCCCGTTTGAGACGCACAAGGGCGAAACCGATCGGGTCTTCCGCGAAACCGTCGATAGTCTCTGCGAAGATCTCAAGCACCGGCGCTCATTTGAAATCGAGCAGTCCGCCCCCGATTGGGCAAAGCCGAAATTCAAATCCAACAAGATTCTTCGCAACACCTTCAACGTCTTCGGCAAAATGCACGAGCATCTATGGGGCAAGGACTACCTCAGCGCTCTGGATTCCGCTCGCGAAAAAATGGACGCCATTGAAGTGGACCGCACCAAAGTGAAGCCGCTGGTGAAAATCACTGGCGAGTTCTGGGCCCAGACCACCGAGGGTGACGGCAACTTCAATATGTTCGCCTTCCTCGAGCGCGAAGGCGCGCAGGTCCTCGTCGAGCCCATCGCCACCTGGGTGGCCTATCTGATGTACCAGGCTAAGGCCCACGCGAAAGCGAAGTGGCCGGTCACGCGCCCCCATCGCAATCCCGAATGGTGGGAACTGAAAAAGAATCTCGCGAATCAAATGGCGCTTCGCAAGAAACTGATGATGATCGGTGCGGGCGAAAAGTTCTGGTACTACTTCTACCACCGCGTCATCGACCGTCTCGGCGGCATCACTCACCATCTTGTCCCGCAAACCGAACTCGCCGAGCTCGCGCATCCTTTCTATAACCAATTCGCGCGCGGCGGCGAAGGCCACCTCGAAGTGGGCAAAAACGTCTACTACACCGTCCACAAGCTCTGCCACATGGTTCTGGCGCTCAAGCCTTTCGGCTGCATGCCCTCTTCGCAGTCCGATGGTGTGCAATCCGCCGTCATCAACAAGTTCAAGGACATGATCTTCCTGCCCATCGAAACCTCCGGCGAAGGTGAGGTCAATGCCCACAGCCGCGTGCAGATGGCGCTCGGAGAAGCCAAGGTCAAGGCCAAAGCCGAATTCGAGGAAGCCTTGAAATCCACCGGCAAGCGTATGGACGACATTCGCAGCTACATAGCCGAGCATCCCGAGTTGCGTCGGCCGTTCTACCACGTGCCGCATCGAGACGGGATTGCAGGCACCGCCGCGCAATTCATCCTGCACGTCAGCGACCGCATGGATTCTAGCAGCCATTTCTGGCGTCGCACGCGCGTGCAGGGAGCACAAATTCCTAGCGCGGCCTAGCCCGCGCGAATCGGTGGTGAAGTAATTCGAGCCCAGCCACTTAACATTCAACGGCGTCTACACGAGCTCGCAGTATTCGGAGAACGCACATGCCCGACGGTCAAAGTCGTGAAAATCGCTACATGGTTGGCCTCGATGTTGGCTCGACGACGGTAAAGGCCATCGTCGTTGACGCGGCCACCGACCAAATCCTCTGGAGCGACTACCAGCGCCACGAAACCAAGCAGCCCGAAAAAACCCTCGAATTCCTGCGCCGCATCGAGCAGGAAGTGGGCGTCAAGGCGAACAACACCCGCATGTTCATGACCGGCTCGGGCGCCAGCAACCTCGCGGACTTCGTGGGCGCGAAATTCGTGCAGGAAGTCACCGCTGTCGCTTTGGCGGTCGAAAAAATGCACCCCGAAGTCTATTCCGTCATCGAGCTAGGCGGCCAGGACGCGAAAATCATCGTCTTCAAGGACGACGATGAAAGCGGCCGCAAGAAGAAAATCCCCTCGATGAACGACAAATGCGCCGGCGGCACCGGCGCCGTGATCGACAAAATCAACGCCAAGCTCAAAATCCCCGCCGTCGAACTCTGCGAGCAGGGCTATCACGGCATCAAGCTCCACAAAGTCGCAGGCAAGTGCGGCGTCTTCGCCGAGACCGACATCAACAGCCTCCAGAAAGTCGGCACTCCGCCCGATCAGCTCATGGCTTCGCTTTTCGACGCCATCGTTCTGCAAAATCTCAGCGTACTCACGCGTGGCAACACGCTTCGTCCCCATGTCCTGCTGCTCGGCGGCCCGAACAGTTTCATTCGCGGCATGCGTGAAGCCTGGCAGGCCAACATTCCGCGCATGTGGCAGGAGCGCAAGGTCGAAGTCCCCGAGGGCTCAAAGCCGGAAGATCTAATCAAAGTTCCGCAGAACGCGCAGTATTTCGCCGCCATCGGTGCGGTCGAATTCGGCAAGGATGAGGACGATTGCGTCGGCTGCTACCGCGGCTACGAAAGTCTCGTTCACTACATTGAGTTCGGCCGCCAGGAAGAAAAGGCCAAGGCCGGCGGCGTGGCGCTCGTAAAAACTTCCGAAGAGCTCGACGATTTCCGCGACCTATATCGCCGCAAAAAATTTATCCCCGCCACGTTTCAAAAGAACCAAACCGTCGGTGGCTTCATTGGAATCGACGGCGGCTCCACGTCCACCAAAGCCGTGCTCCTCGACGAAAACGGCGACATTCTCTGCAAGTCCTATCAGCTTTCCAACGGCAACCCGATCGAAGACACCATCAGTATGTTCGAGAATCTGCGTACCCAGGTCGAAACGCAAGGCGCGAATCTTGAAGTCCTCGGCGTCGGCACCACCGGCTATGCAAAAGACATATTGAAGGACGTGCTGAAGGGCGACGTCGCTCTCGTCGAAACCGTCGCCCACACCGAGTCCGCCCTGAAATTCTACGAAGATCCTCACGTCATCGTCGACGTCGGCGGGCAAGACATCAAGCTGATCGTT
>JASHRI010000019.1 GCA_030037435.1 Candidatus Acidiferrales bacterium
CGTTTGAGCCGCGCTCGCCTCATTCGGCGACGACTCCGCCGGCGTGTTCGGGCAATGATGGGCGGCGCCGGGCATGCGCGGCGCGGAGCACTCCGCCGAGCCAGGCCACGGGAATTACCGTGACCATTCCGACGATCCAGTTGCGCAGCGGCGCTTGGTGCGGGAAGGCCTTCATTGCGTAGAACGTGAGGCCTGCTTCGATGACGCCCATGGCCACGGCGTGCCAGACCGGCGCGCGGCGGGCGATCCAGGCGGTGACGTACGCTCCCGCCAACACGCATATCGCCGTATAAAAGTAGAGCAGCAGATTGGCATAGAGATTTTGCTGGAGCGCGGCTTGGTTCGGAAGCGCTTGAGGAAAGAGATGCAGGAGCAATGGATTAGCCACGGCTTCGATCGCGAATGAGGCGATGGTGAGCACCACGATTCCGGCCAGCACTGCCAGCAGGCTTCGCCACATGATTCGCTCCTCGCCCCGAAGGCATACAGAGAACTAAGCTGGCGGTAGCCTAACCGAATCGCCAGCGATGAGTCTTGATGTTTCTTGCGAGTGCGGCGAGGCCGCCGGTGGAATGCAACCAGAGGAGGGCGTACTTCGCTTTTGTTTCGCCACCCGGAAATCTGGTAGAATACCCGACTGAACATCCACAGATGACTTCGCGCGCCAACTCGATTGACGCAAGTGCGGCTGCTTTCCCGCTCAACGCGGAGCAGCGCGCGGCGGTGGAACATGGCGCGGGTCCCCTGCTGGTGGTGGCGGGCGCGGGAACGGGCAAGACGCGCGTGATTACCGAGCGGATTCGCCATCTGCTCGAAGGCAGTCCCGAGCTCGCGGGCGAAAACATTCTGGGGCTCACGTTCACGGACAAGGCCGCGGGGGAGATGAAACACCGGGTGACCAAAGCCCTGGGAGACCGCGCGGAAGGTATCTGGCTGAGCACCTTCCACAAGTTCTGCCTGGAAAAGATTCTGCGCGAGGCGAATCCGGAAGGCCAGCCACTGGAGAACACTGATCACTGGATTCTGCTGCGGCGGAACATCGGCGAGCTGGGACTGGAACATTTCAAGCGGCTGCAAGCGCCTGGCGAGTTCCTGACCGACTTCGTTGCCTTTTTTTCGCGATGCCAGGACGAGCTGGTTACGCCTGATGATTATCAGCGGTACGTCGAAGGCCTGCGCCGGCGGCACGAACAAATTCGGAGAACGCTGGAAGCGGATGCGCTCGAAATCGCGGAAGAGGAATTGACGCGGCAGGAGGAACTGGCGCGCGTGTATCGCGCGAGCGAGCGGCTGCTGCGCGAGCGCAAGCTGTGGACGTTTGGCGCGCAACTGCTGCAAGCGGTGGAGCTGCTGCGCAAAGACGCGGCGCTGCTGGCGAAGCTGCGCGAGCAATTTCGCTACGTGCTGGTGGACGAATTTCAGGACACGAATATCGCGCAGATCGAACTGCTGTGGCTGCTGGCGGGCGAACAAGGAAACATCATGGCGGTCGGCGACCACCATCAGGCCATTTACCGGTTTCGAGGCGCTTCGTTTGGAAGCTTTACGATCTTCCTAAGACGATTATGCGGCGTGCGCGAAACCGCGCTCGGTGGGTCGGCGAAGAAATACATCGCGCCGTTGTCGCAGAATTATCGCTCGACGCAGCGGATTCTGAATGTGGCGCACGCCGTCGCACTGAACATGCAAAGCGATCCATCGGCGCTTTTGCCGCTGGACGCGCTGCGCACGGACAATCGCGCAGGCGAGAAAATTCGAGTGGCCGAATTCGGGTCGGCGGAGGAGGAAGCGCAATGGGTGGCGTCGGAAATCGAGCGGCTGCACGAGGCGGGCGCAAAATGGCGCAGTATGGCCGTGCTCTATCGGAAGCACACTCACCGGGCGCAATTGCTGGATGCGCTGCGGAGACGGGGCATTCCGTTCGTGATCAGAAATTTTTCGATTCTGGCGAGCACCCTGGTGCGCGATCTGCTGGCTTGGCTGCGGGTGGTTGGCGAGCCGAGCAACGATGTGGCGTGCGCGCGGGTGCTGGCAGCGCCGTACTGGGGGCTAGAGCCGAGCGACCTGGTGCGGCTGGCGGAACGGGCGGCGAGAAACCACCGGCGGCCATTGTCGGACGAAATCGAGACGGACCAGGCGGAAGCGCCGTTTAATCGCGAGGGCGCTCGCCTGGCAGAGCTCGTCGCGCTGATCGGCCAGCTTCGGCAAAGCGCGCGGCGAAAAACGACGAGTGAGCTGCTGGACGAATTGGTTGCGGCTCTGGCGCTGGTGCCGCTGGCGACAGATGCGGATCGCAACTACTTGGAACGGTTCGCGAAATTCGTCAAGGACTGGGAGCAGAAGAGCGAAGCGAAGCAACTGCGCGATTTTCTGGAATACCTAGGGTATTTCGAGGAAGCCGGCGGCGACGTGCACCTGGAAGAAGATCTGGCGGACGATGCCGTGCAGTTGATGACCGTGCACGCGGCGAAGGGGCTGGAATTCCAGCATGTATTTATTTTGCGGCTGTCGAAAAACGACTTCCCTTCGGGTGCGCGCAAGGCGGAATTCGAGTTCCCGCCGGAACTGATGAAGGAGGAACAGCCCAAGGGCAATTTTCAGGTGCAGGAGGAGCGTCGCTTGTTTTATGTGGCGCTGACGCGAGCGCGGCAGCACCTGACGCTTTCGACGATCGTCAATCGGCGCAAGAAGCCATCGCCATTTCTCGATGATTTTCTGACCGATCCAAAGATTCAAGCGTCGGACGCCGTGCAATCGGCGCCCAGAGTGGAACTGTCGCCCTCGGAAGAAATTGCCGGACCGGCGCCCGACCCAACAGGCCCTGCGCAGCTATTCGATGCCAGAAGCGGCCCATCGCGCGCCTATTCGCGCGTGGCGCTGTGGGCCAAGGCGTTTCATCCTCCGCGGCCGGAGCCGCTGCAATTGAACGCGTCCGCGATCGGCGAGTATCAGCAGTGCCCGATGAAGTACATGTTCCGGCACTGCTGGAGCATTCGCGGAAAGGCTCACGCGCAGTTGACATTTGGCAACGTGATGCACGCGACCGTGAAGGAATTCATCGGCGAGATGCGGAAGCGAGGCGGAATTCCGCTTGAGGACGTGCTGGCAATCTACGATCGCGAATGGTCGTCGGCGGGATTTCCGGACGACTATCAGGAACAGGAATATCGCAAAGCGGGACGCGAGCAGCTGGACGCCTTCTATCGCGGCTATTCGCAGAATCCGGCGGATGTGCTGTACCAGGAGAAAGCGTTTGAGCTGCCGCTCGAGAACGGCGTGAGCGTCACCGGGAGGATGGACCAGGTGAATCGCCTGGAAGGCAATGCGGTGGAGATCGTGGATTACAAGACCGGCAAGCCGCGTGATGAAAAAAAGGCGGCCGAAGATTTGCAGCTCAGCGTTTATGCGATTGCAGCGGAGGAAGTATTCGATCTGGCGCCGAAGAGACTCGTGCTGTACAACCTGATGACCAACGAAGCAGTAGCCACCACGCGCGACGCGAAGGCGCTGGCGGAAACCAAGGCGAAAATTTCCCAAGTAGCAGACCAGATTCGAGCGGGCGATTTCGGCCCGAAGCCCGGGTTTTCATGCGGCCATTGCGACTACAAGCCACTCTGTCCCGCGCACGAGCAGTTGATCTCGATCCAGCCAGGAAAGATGCTTCCCGAGCAAGCGCCGGCGAATTCTTCAGAAGTGCCTTCCGCGGAATGAAACGAGAAATCGGGTCAAAAGAAAAAGCGGGACATCCGGTCGGACGTCCCGCTTTCTTTTACCGTTAGAGGCTTCCGTTCACTGCGAAGCCTGGAGCAGTTCCGCGCATGAACTACAGTGGAACAATCTCCCCGCGAACAGAGCGTTGCAACCCGCAAGCACTCTCGCATCGCTTCGTTCATCTATAAAGGCCACAGCGGATGAAGTCAAGAAGAAAAACTTGGCGGTGCGTTCAGCGCACGACGAAATCCATTTTCATTTTTGTTTTTGTTTCAGCGGCTGGCGACGATCGCGCTTTGGTAATAGCCTTTGCGAGTTTCAATCGACAGACCGGGACGTTCGACGCGGACTTCTATCTCGTGATAATCCTTGCCGGCCGGAACGCCCTGCGGAGAAAAAGTAAGCGTGTATTGATTGCGAGCTTGTTCGGTGACGTCCGAATACAGCCGCTCAAGATCGGATTGTTTTGCGGCGTAAAACGTGTCGCCCGCGGTATCCAGGGCAAACTGGTCGATTTCTGAGGTCCCATGTTGCAGGAATCTGCGCCCAACGGGAAGAGAGTGTGTAACGGAAATCGAGTAGACGGAAACGTCGGAGGACAACAGGGCCTGAAGCGTGTCGTCGAAGGGATGTGTGTTGCTCTTATCGGCGCCATCGGAAATAAGGAAGACGATTTTCCGGCGATTCCGGCCGCGCCCCTTCAACATCTGCGCGGAAGCGTACAGCGCATCATTCAGCGCGGCGTTTTCCTTGTACCGCCCCGAGCCGTGCTGCGGAAGGCCGGTGGCGGTGGGCAGAGGCTGGCCATTCGCGACGGGACCAGTTGTAGTCGGGTCGACAATAGTTGCGTTAGAATGCGAGCCAAGTTCGAGCCGTTGAAGTTGCGTGATGAGCTGATCGTTGTCGGAGGAGAAATCCGAAACCGTCTCGGGGAACTGCTCGTAGGTGACGAGTGCGGCTTCGTCCGACGGACCGAAGCCAGCGGCGATGGCCACCAGGCTCTTTTGGACCTGACTGACGGCTCGATCCGGAAGGTCGTTGTCGATTAGAATTACCGCTGAAATCGGAACTGGGTCGGCGCTGAAATTGCCGATTTTTTGCTCGACGCCGTCCGCGAAGATTCGGAAGTCATTTTTGGTGAGATCGCCGACGAGCTGGCCGTGATTGTCCTTCACGGTAACGGGGACGATGACTGTATAAGTAGGAACAATGATGCGGGGGTTGCGGTTCTGGTTTGGCTGGGCCTGTTGAGGCGCTCCCGAAGGACGGGCGGGCGGCGGAGCATTAGACTGCTGGCCGCGCAAAAGCGAGGGCGCCGAAAGCCCTAGAAGGCCCAAGATACCGATGATGAGCACGGAGCGCGTTGATCTCATTGGTTTCCCGTCGATGACAGTTTTCCGGGCGATAGGGCCGAACATCCGCTAGCGCGCGCAGCGCATCGAAACGAAACAGTTCCAAGGGGGATTATACAATGCGGTCGCCCAGCATCGCGGCGGGTATTATCACACTAGCTCTCGCGGCGTGGCCAGCTGCCAATTGGATGATGTCGCGCGCCAGCGCAGCGCCGGTTCCCGCGGCGCAAGAGGCCGGTCCAGGCCCAATGACGCCTCCCTCCAGCAACGGACAGAGCACAACCGCTCCACAACAGCAGCCTCCACCCCTGGTGCAACAGCCACTACAGGTGCGCACCGCGATCGTCAACGTGTTCGTGACGGTGCGTGACCACCATAACGGCATTGTGAGCGACCTTGGCAAGGACGACTTCAAGGTCTACGAAGATGGCGCGGAGCAAAAGCTCGCTTACTTCAGCAAGGAAGTTGACATGCCGATCACGCTGGGCCTGCTGATGGACACCAGCGGCAGCATGTCGCACATTTTTGTGGCGGAGCAGGATGCCGCAACGCGTTTCGTCAGAGAAGTGATGCGCAAGCGCGACGAAGCGATGGTCATCAGCTTCGACACAGACTCAAACCTGCTGGCCGACTTCACCGAAGACCAATCGGAGCTTGATAGCGCGATTCATCGCGCGCAGGTTAGCGCCGTTGGCGTCGGCGGCGTAGTCACGCCTGGGCCGATCCCGCAAAACCAATCGGGAGGCACGAATCTTTTTGACGCTGTCTACCTGGCTTGCAACGACAAGTTGGCGGGCGAAGCGGGCCGCAAGGCAATCGTCATGCTGACGGATGGCGAGGACAACGGCAGCACTTACACGGAGCAGGATGCCATTGCAGCCGCGCAGCGAGCCGACGCCGTAATCCACGTGGTACTGATCAGAGATCTGATGGCGACCGAAGGGTACGGGGTAGGAATCGCCGAGAGGATGGCGGAGCAGACGGGTGGCCGCGTGATCCCCGTCCATAATGACAAGTCCCTCGAAAAAGCCTTCGACGAGATTTCCGAGGAATTGCGATCGCAGTACGTGCTTGGCTACTACCCATCGAATAGCGCCCGCGATGGCACATTCCGCAAGATCAAAGTGGAAGTTTCCCGTCCTGATACGAAAGTTCTGGCCCGCAAGGGATATTTCGCGCCAATGCACTAGGAAGTCGCCTGATAAGTCCGCGGGATGGCGGATGGCTAACCTCAGGGTTAAAACCCCTGATTCCGGGCTTCTTCTCGGCACGGCGGAAGCCGTGCCCTGACGAACGCCCAGTTTCTGTGCGGCTAACGCAGTGTCTTGGCGAAACTGTATGAGGTAGCCAGAAGTAGTCTCGCACTGGGCGAGAGTGTCTAGTGCCCGGGAGGCGGAGCGGCGCTTGGCGCGACTGCGTAATACCCTTTGCGTGTGCGAACCGTGAGTCCCTTGCGATCGGTCTGCACGTCGATGGTGTGGTATCGCCCGCTCGGCCCCGGATTGGCCGGAGAGTAGGCGATGAAATACTGGCTGCGAAGTTCGGTGTCGATATCTGAAAAGGATCCCGCAAGATCGTCAACAGTGTAGGGAAAGAATGCATGGCCGCCGGTCTGATCGGCAAATTGCCGAAGCACTTTGTCGCCTGGATCGAGATTGTATTTGGTCGGCTTACTCGCGTCGTCGATGGCCAGCCAATCGGTGTTGGTGCTGACGGCGTAGACGGACGCTTCGGACCGAATCGCAGCATCGATCGCATCGCTTAGCGCGCGATCGCTCAAATTATCGTCCCCGTCGCTAATCACCACGATCACCTTCCGAATGTCGGAGCCGCCGGACTTCGGCAGCGGAGCCTTCGCCAGCTTCTGCGAGGCCAGGCAAATCGCGTCGTTCAGCGCCGTGCCGCCTCCCGCCCGCTGGTCGCGTATGGCCGACGTGAGCAGATAGATCTGGTCGGTGTAGTCCTGGACGATCTGCGGCTCGTTGTCAAAAGTCATCAGGAAGGCCATGTCTTTGTCGCGACGGATGACCTTGTTCAGAAAATCGACTGCCGCGTCTTTCTCAAATTGCAGACGGGGCCGGATGCTGTTTGAAGTATCAAGCAGCAGCGCGATCCGAAGCGGCAGATCCGTCTCGCGGCCAAAGAACCGAATCTGCTGCGGCACGCCATCTTCCTCGAGCTTGAAGTCGCTGCGGTCGAGATCGGTGATGAAATTGTGATGCTT
>JASHRI010000202.1 GCA_030037435.1 Candidatus Acidiferrales bacterium
AGGACCGCCGGATTGTCTTGACCAGGCGATGGCCTTGTTCGCGCTGCCATGAGGAGCCCCAAATAAACGCGACCGACAGCGCCACGGCACTGATCAATGCGGAGATGACCGCGCCACGAGAGCCGCTCATCAATGTCGCGACACCTAAAGTCCCGATTGCGAGGAAGGGAATCTTGCGTCCCTTCCGCGTGGACAATAGAAGGTAAGCAGCCGCGCCAAGCGCGAGAATGACCGCCAGGATCAGGAATTCCGAAAAACGGCCCGAACTGACGAAAACGGAATCTGGAAGCGAAAACATCTGTCCCGATATCGGAGTGACTTTTTCCAAATCGCCCAGTTCTTGCAGTTCCGGAGCGAGTGTGGCGGGATTCAGAAAGCTATTGCCTAAAATGGCCTGAGCGATTCCGAGCGATCCGATCAGAGCGGCGACCGAAAGATTGAACAACAAAAACTTGCGCAAATCCTCGTCGTTGCGGATCAGGGCATAGCCCAAATACATCAGCGGGATGTAGTAGAAGTAAAGCTTCAAACCGAGCAGGCCATAGAGGATGCTGGGAGAATTCGGGTTGAATACTTGCAGCACGGCGAGCCAGAAGAAAATGCTGAGGAATAGCATGAAGGGAGGACGAAGTTTTCTTTCTCCGCTTCGTTTGGCCGCGACGTAGAACGCGATATATACCAGGGCGAGAAGAACATCCTTGCCGAAGAAGAGCAACGTTGCATTGCCCATGTATTTCCGGACGAAATCTTCGAACAACAACCAAAGCAAGAAGAAATAAAACCCTGCACGCCAATTCCTGAGCATCGCGATAGCCACGGCGCAGCCCATGAAACCCAGTGCGGCGAACTCCAGCTCGCGAAAATTGCCTGCGACAATCCTGCCCCCGATTTCCCAGGCCAGCCCCAGAGCCAAACCTAACAAGGCAAGGCTGATCCAGGCCTGACTTTTCAACGCCGGAATGCGCGCGTTCAACATCCGCAGATCACGCTCCAATTGATGTTCCGGGCGCCTCCGTACAGCCTGCCAACTGCTCAGATATCGGCGCGCCGTGCTGTTACGCGAATGATCGGACGATTCAGGATCTCGTCCCTTTCGATCGGTTCTCCATTTAGGGTAAAAGTGCGATAACCGAGCGCGGCCAGTTCGTCTACTGCAGCTTTCGGGTCCACGCCCTCGGAAGCCGTGAGTTCATTGTGAAGTTCGATGAATACAAGTGGCGAAAACTGAACCAAGGCTGACCTTGCTCCGCGCAAAACCGCAGCCTCGTGTCCCTCGACGTCAATCTTGAGGTGGGTAGGTGCACCATATCGTTGAACCATTTCGTCGACGGTAATAGCCGGTAGCGAAGTTAATTCACGCGCGGAACGCCCGCCAGCGACTCTAAAGTACCCGTCGGAGAAAACTCCGGAGCCAAGAAGTTGCATGACGCCGCTTGACTCGGTGGCAGCCGCCAGCACAGTCTCGATGCGATCCGAGCATTGGTTCAAGTGCGACTGGATCGCGATCATTCGAATGGCCGTCGCTGACGGATCGACCGCGACAGCGCGGCCTCCAAAATGAGCGGCGGCGAGGCTAAACATGCCGAAGTGAGCCCCAACGTCAAACAACAGCATGTCCGGGTAGCAGCGCGACATGAAACCATTGAACTCTTGACGCTGCTCCACGTCAGCAATCTGCGCCTGGTAGGCGACCTTGAATACGCGAGGATGACAGACCATGCTCCATTCCGGCGAAATCTGAAGAACTTGACGCGTACCCAGCTTGAATCGCGCGGAATCCCAAAGCCATTCGGACGATTTCGACGGCGAGCGAAGCCAATTGCGCAGGGACCGGGGCACTGCAGCGCGTATGAGCGACTTAACGGGGGTTGGTGCGAGCCCCTCCATCAATTGGCTCTCGCGGGGAGCATCGAGGTCAACCACCCCTCCTGAGAAACGCTTCCCGATAGGTCGAAGCGTGCGCTTCGATCATACTCTCCAAGTTAAAGGCTTGCATAGCGCGAGCTCGAGCCGCACGTCCCATCGCGGCAGCTTCTGAGGGATTATCGAGCACCTGGCGCATTCGATCCGCGAGTGTGGAGGCATCCCCGGCGGGAAAAACGAATCCCGTGTCGCCCACCACTTCACGTAAAGCGCCTAAATCGGACACGATCAGAAGTTTTCCGCGAAGCATGTTTTCCGCGGCCACAAGTCCAAAAACTTCCCCGCCCAGGGACGGCATCACGACGGTAGCGGCCTTAGCAAGCGCCCGGTGCAGTTCTTCCTCGGGAACGTAATCGAGAAATTCCACGCGACCGTTCACCTTTCCTGCCGCTGCCTTCAACGACGCTTCCGCGGGACCACTTCCGATAATCGTCAGGGATAGCCCGTCCCTCTCATGACACACCCGCTGAAAGGCTTCGAGGAGAACACCAACGCCTTTGGTGGATACGAGGCGTCCTTGACATGCAAAGGCGCAGACAGATGCCTCGGCAGAAGGCGTTACAGCGCCAAGCGAAATGCCGTGAACGATGGTTTTCGATCGCCGGAGATTCAATAAGTTCTCAAGCCACTTGGTTGGGGCGATGTTCCTGCTCGCTCGATTACTGAGCCATCGCCTGAAAGGTGTGAGCAGAAACATACGGAGGCTGCGCAAGAAGCCGACGGTCTTTGCATTGCATTGCACGCATTTGGCGTAACGCCCCGCCATGAAATGGCCGGGACACGGTGTTTCGTGGGGCTCATAAAGCAGTTGCCCGTTTGGGCAGATTGAATGGAAACCGTGATGCTCGACGACCACAGGTTTTCCGAACAGCAGACCCATCGACAAGGGCAAAAGCGCTGGTCCTGCAAGATGTACAACGTCTGATTTTCGAAGAAGTCCGGCGAGCTCCCAGAATCCCGGCTCGCGAACAACACGAAATGGCAGCAAACGATCGTCTTCATGCGTTCCTGGAGTTTCTGTGACGAGTGTAACCTCAAAGCCACAGGGCTGCTCCGGCGATGCGCTACGGCCAGCGATTCCACGAGCCAACTGAAGCACGATCGTCTGAACACCGCCAACCGACGGAAAAAAGTCGTGCGCATATAACATGAGCCTCAAGCATTTGC
>JASHRI010000203.1 GCA_030037435.1 Candidatus Acidiferrales bacterium
GCCTGCGCGCGTTCCCGCGACGCAGCCAAGCCGCGTTCCACCAGCAGCACGTCGAGACGCACCTTCCCGGGCTTGGTCGACTTTCGGTTCGAATTTTGTCGGGGCATGCGATCAACCATGGCGGGTTAAATTCGCGAGGCGTCCGGTGCGCAGGCTACGACCGCCGCGCAACCAAAAATTGTGCTACCTGGCGCAAGCGCGACGCTCGCTCTCCGTAGGCATCGAGTTCGCGCAGTGCTCTCGATTCGAGATCTGCTGCAATCGCTCGCGATTTCTCGAGTCCATAGAGCGCCGGATATGTGGCCTTCTGCTGCGCTTGATCTTTTCCCGCCGTCTTGCCCAGTGCGGCCGACGACTCCTCCACATCGAGAATATCGTCCACCACTTGAAACGCCCATCCGATTGAATCGCCAAATCGGCGCAGCCTTTCCACATCGTTTCCCGCCGCGCCGCCAGCAATTGCTCCTGCGACGATCGAGCCGCGAATCAGTGCAGCCGTCTTGGAGCGGTGAATGTACTCGAGCATCTCCGCGCCCACTTGCTTGCCGCCTGCTTCAACGTCTGCCACCTGCCCGCCGACCATTCCATTCACGGTTCCCGCTGCGGCGCTAATTTCGGCAATTGCCCGCGAGCGGCGGCCGCTTTCAATCGGCGCCTCGGCGAGAACCTGAAATGCCAGCGTCAACAGTCCGTCGCCCGCGAGAATCGCCATCGCTTCGCCGAACACTTTGTGGTTCGTTGGCTTCCCGCGCCGAAGATCGTCGTTATCGAGCGCCGGTAAATCGTCGTGGATCAGCGAGTACGTGTGGATCAACTCCACGGCGCATCCAGCCTGAACCGCACCGTCGAGATTTCCCGTGAATACCCGAGCCGCCTCAAGGCACAGGATCGGCCGAATTCTCTTGCCGCCTGCAAACACGCTGTAGCGCATGGCGCGATGAATCGTCTGCGGAGGCGTATTCTCTGGCGGCAGGAGTCGTTCGAGGGCGGCTTCGATGAGCGCGTGATCGGCCTGGAAAAAATCGGGCTGCGTCATGCTTGCGAGGAGAAGAGCAGGGAAGATTGAATTGGCCGGTGGGCAGTCCGGTCGGCGCTAGGAAGACTCATCTTCGGGCTCGAACGGCTCGGCGGCAATCTTGCCGTCTGCTTTCTTCAGTAGGATTTCCACTCGGCCCTCTGCTTCTTCGAGCTGCTTTTGGCATTCGCGCGAAAGCTTCACGCCTTCCTCGAACAGCTTCATGGCTTCGTCCAGAGAAAGCTCCGTGCTCTCCAGACGCTTCACCACTTCTTCAAGCCGCACGAGAGATTTTTCGAAATCTCCCTTGCGTGGCGCTTCGGTAGCTTTGTTGGTCGCGGAGTTCATGTCGAATTTGCCGCGTGATCCCTGCGGCGCGCGAGAACGAAACCATACTAACGCAGGTGCGAGGGCATCAACAACGTCCTTATCGCGCCAAACATCGCGCAGCGTTCCGTTTGGGCTTTACTGCCGCAGCGCACGGATTACCGTGTCCGTGAATTCAGAGGTCCCGGCGCTGCCGCCTACGTCGCGCGTGAGCGCCTTCCCGTCGTTGTAAACCTGGTACAGCGCGGCTTCGATCCGCTGGGCGGCGTTCGTCTCGTTGAGGTAGCGCAGCATCATGATTCCGCTCATCAGCAACGCGGTCGGATTCGCCAATCCTTTTCCGGCGATATCGGGCGCGGTTCCGTGCACGGCTTCAAAGATGGCCACGCCTTCACCGATATTTCCGCTTGGCACCACGCCCAGTCCTCCGACGAGCCCCGCGGCGAGGTCGCTCATGATGTCTCCGTAGAGATTGGTCAGCAGCAGCATGTCGAACTGGCAGGGATTCAGCACCATCTGCATGCAGGCGTTGTCGATAATCAGTTCTTTGTATTCGATGTCTGGGTATCCCTTGGCCACGTTACGAATCGACGAGAGAAACAGCCCGTCGGACATCTTCATGATGTTGGCTTTGTGGATGCTGTGGATGCGTTTTCGCCCCCACTTTCGCGCATACTCAAACGCGAAACGTGCGATGCGAGTGGAAGCCTTTTCGGTAATGATTTTCAGGCTCTCCACCACACCCGGCACCACCTCGTGCTCCAGTCCCGCGTATAAATCTTCGGTGTTTTCTCGAATCAAAACGATATCGACATTTTGAAATCGGCTCGTCACCCCAGCGAGGTTCTTAACAGGCCGCACATTGGCATACAGATCGAGCGCTTTCCGCAATTGGACGTTCAGGCTGGGAGGGCCGGTGACCACGGCGGTCGCCAGCGGTCCTTTTAGCGCCACGCGGTTCTTGAGGATCGACTTTACGGCGGGCGACTGCATGATGTCCATGCCACGACGGTCGATGTCGCCCCGAGCCGACGCTTCTTCCCACTCGATTGCAACGCCGCTGGCTTGGATGATGGCTTGTACGGCGTTGGATACTTCTGGACCGATCCCGTCGCCGGGAATCAACGTAATCGTATGTCTCATGTAAGACATTCAGTTTATGGATTTTCCGGCCCCTTGTACACCACTGGCGCAGGGTCTCGATTTCCTCTCCGTAACTACCTGAAGGCATGCGGCTAGACCCTGAATTTCGCGGTCGCGAGCCGCCCGGCATCTGCTATAATGAGTGTGTGGTCGGGGCGCTGGCTAGGCGCTAGGGCGCAATTCCGGGAGGCAGAGAATGGTTCAACTCACATCGGTGGCGGTGAATAAAGTTAAGGAGATTTTGTCGCAGCAGACCCCTGTGCCGACGGGCCTCCGCGTGGCCGTCGTAGGCGGTGGCTGCTCGGGTTTCAGCTATCGTATGGCCTTCGAGAATCAGGTAAACGAAGGCAACGACAACGTTTACGAAATTGACGGTTTGAAAGTCCTGGTCGACCAGATGAGCGAGATGTATCTCGATGGCGTGTCGATCGACTATATCGAGACCCTGGAAGGCGCAGGCTTTAAGTTCAACAACCCGAACGTCAAGAGCACCTGCGGCTGCGGCAGTTCCTTCACAGTTTAGAAAATTTTTGAACCAGTTTTGGGCTTTCAGGCTCGCGCAAAAACCCTAATGGCGCGGCCTGGAGGCCCTTTTTGTGTCTGCACATCCTTGCCAAATTGCCCTCACCTCGTCTGCCCGTGTCGATTCATGCGCACGGCGCTCAAGCCGTAAACCGCTCCGCTGTGCACCCTGCTAGAATTTATAACGATGGCACTCCGTGCCGCCTCTTCGCACCCATTCACCGCTTGGAGCGCGCGAGTGTGTTTCGTGCCTGAGAATTTTATCCCCGATTCCCGCAATCCTGGGAGCTGCGCGTCGTGATCGCGATTCAGATCTTCGGCGTGGTGCTGCTGATTGCGGTCAACGCATTTTTCTCCGCCGCCGAATTTGCGCTCGTGGCCGTGCGCCAGTCTCGTATCCGGCAGCTGGTCGAACAGGGCGATCTGCGCGCACGCATCGTCGAACAGCTTTTGGGCGACCTGGGGCGAGTCGTCTCAGGGGTCCAAGTGGGGCTCACGGTTGCTAACCTTGCGCTTGGCTACCTTGGCGAAATCACGCTCGCGTCGATCCTTGCACCGTTTGTGCATCGTGTCGTCAGTCGCTGGGCTGCCGCGATCGAACACATCGCGGCCCTGGTGATCGTGTTCGGATTGCTCACTCTCCTGCAGGTGGTGTTCGGCGAGCTGGTTCCCAAGGGCCTGAGTCTTGCCAGCGCGGAGCGGGTGGCCCTGCTCATCGCGCGGCCCTTCCGCTGGTTCCTCAACACCTTTTCCTGGGCCATCGACTTTCTCGACGGATTCGCGGAAAAAGTGATGAAAGTCCTTGGCGTGGCTGCGCCGCAGAGCCACACCACAGTGCGTTCCACTGAGGAACTGCAAGTGATGATCCAGCAAGTGCGCGATCTGGGCCTTTTGCCGGCCGCGGAAGCGCGCTTTATTCAGAACGCGACGGAGCTGAATCGCATCGAGGTGCGCGAAGTGATGGTCGCGCGGCCGGATATCCATGCATTGCCCGCCGATGCGAGCCTGGAAGACGCGATGAAGATGTTTGCCACTACGCAGCGATCGCGCTTGCCGGTCTACGAAGGCTCACTCGACCACATTCTCGGCTTCGTGCATATCAAGGACGTGATCTGGCTCCTGCTCGAGCGGGCGTCGGGCGAACACACTTCCGAGGCGTCGTTTCAGTTGGCGTCGCATTTGCGGCCCGTGCTGATCGTGCCCGAAACGAAGGCCAGCAGCGGGCTGCTGCGTGAATTCCTCTCGCGCCGCGTCAGTCTGGCGATGGTCGTCGACGAATTCGGCAGCATTCTCGGCTTGGTCACGTTGGAAGACATCCTCGAACAGATGGTGGGCGAGATTCATGACGAATTTGACGTGGTGGAGCACCCCATGCTCCTCGACGATGGCGCGATGATTTTCGACGCGGCAATCAAGGTTCGCGATCTCGAAAGCCAGTACAACATCTCACTTCCGGAAGATCCGTCGTACGAAACTGTGGGAGGATTCGTTCTGAGCCGCCTCGGCTTCATTCCGCGTGGAGGCGAAGCCTTTGAATCGGATGGCTACCGCTTTACGGTGATGGAGGTGGACCAGCGTCGAGTGTCGCGCGTAAAAGTCCAGCCGCTCCGGCCGCGCCCTGCGCCAGCTGAAATCGTCCCGCATTCAGCAGAAACCAAATCTCCGGGACATGACTCGGACGCTGGTGAACATCACGTAACCGTGCCGCCGCGCGCGCGTTCCGCCTCCGCACAGAGTCAGACGTCCTCCACGTCGGCATCCTCCCCATCCCCCACCAGGGGGCCACACGGAAAATGATCCGCTACATTTCCGTCCGCATCCTGCTCGCTCTTCCTGCGCTGTGGATGATCGTGACAATGGTTTTCCTGCTCGCTCACATTGTTCCCGGCGATCCGGTGCAGCAGATGCTCGGCGAAGGAGCGCGCGCCGAAGATTTGCAGCAGCTTCGGCATTCGTTGGGACTGGATCAGCCGATTCTGGTGCAGTACGAGCACTACCTAGTCGGCGTGGTGCACGGCAACCTGGGCGAATCGTTTCGCTTCCAGCAGCCCGTGTCGCACGTGGTGCTATCGCACTTTCCCGCTACGCTCGAGCTTTCAGTGGTGGCGCTGCTGGTGTGCGTGGCCATCGGTATTCCAGCCGGGATGCTCGCCGCCGAACGCCGCGCCACGCCCACCGATCACGCCGTTGGGCTGTTCACTCTTTTCGGCCTTTCCGTTCCGAATTTCGCTCTTGGACCGGTGCTGATTCTGATTTTCTCGGTGATTATCGGCTGGCTGCCCGTGTCCGGACGGGGCGGCATTTCGCATCTCCTGCTGCCCGCTGTTACTTTGGGCGCGGCGCTGGCCGCGATTCTGACGCGCATGGTTCGCACCGCGGTGATTGAGGAACTTTCGAGCGACTACGTTCGCACCGCGCGCGCCAAGGGACTGGCGGAGCCAGCCGTCCTATTTCGACATGCCTTTCGCAACGCGCTGATTCCTATTCTTACGATTCTTGGCTTACAGTTCGGGAC
>JASHRI010000204.1 GCA_030037435.1 Candidatus Acidiferrales bacterium
CCATCCCGGGTTGTATAGACGCGAGCCGTCCACGTGCATCCGCGCCGCTCTAGCCTTCAGTTGCCCCAGTTCCGTAAGAGCCTTGCGCAGGTCTTCGTCCGTGCGGAAGATTCCGACGAGAGTCTGCATCACGTTCTGCAGATCGTGATGGATCTGATATGGGCTCTCGCCTGCCGGCCGCTCAAACGGCACCAGCATCGCGCGCTCCGCCGATTCCATTAGTGCCTCGTCCAGCGTCGTGGCCGGAGTCTTCTTTGCATGCTCGGCCGCAGCCAATCCCGCGCGCCTGCCGAACACCAGCAAATCCGACAGCGAATTTCCCCCCAGCCTATTCGCGCCGTGCAGTCCTGCCGCTGCTTCGCCCGCTGCAAAGAGCCCCGGCACCGACGATTGCCCCGTTTCGGCCTCCACGCGAATTCCGCCCATCACGTAATGGCACGTCGGCCCCACTTCCATCGGCGTCTTCGTTATATCCACATCGGCCAGCTCTTTGAACTGGTGATACATGCTCGGCAGCTTTCGCTTCACATACTCCGCCGGTTTGTGCGAGATATCGAGAAACGCCCCGCCGTGCGGTGAGCCGCGCCCTTCCTTCACTTCGGTGTAAATCGACCGAGCCACCACGTCGCGCGTCGAAAGCTCCATGCGCTTCGGATCGTACTTCTCCATGAAGCGCTCGCCTTTGTTATTGCGCAGGATGCCGCCTTCGCCGCGCACCGCCTCCGTCACCAAAATTCCCTGCACGCCCGGCGGCCAAACCATCCCAGTGGGATGAAATTGCACGAACTCCATGTCCAGCAGCTCGGCGCCCGCTTCGTACGCCAGCGCCATCCCGTCGCCCGTGCACTCCCAGGAATTCGACGTGATCCTCCACGACTTCCCGATTCCGCCCGTCGCGATCACGATCGACTTCGCCTTGAACGCGACGAAGCGTCCCGACTCGCGCCAATATCCAAACGCTCCCGCGATGCGGTCACCGTCCTTCAGCAGCCGCGTGATCGTGCACTCCATGTACACATCAAAGCCCATGCTCACGCCGCGGTCTTGCAGCGTCCGAATCATTTCCAGGCCGGTACGATCTCCGACGTGGCAAAGCCGCTTAAAAGTATGTCCGCCAAAAGCCCGCTGCAGAATGTCGCCCGTTTCCGTCCGGTCAAACAGCGCTCCCCATTGCTCCAGCTCGCGCACGCGGTCCGGCGCTTCCTGCGCGTGCAGCTGCGCCATGCGCCAGTTGTTCAAAAGTTTTCCGCCACGCATCGTGTCGCGAAAATGCGTGCGCCAGTCGTCCGCGCGGTCCACGTTAGCCATCGCCGCAGCCAAGCCGCCCTCGGCCATCACCGTATGCGCCTTGCCCAGCAGCGATTTGCACACCACTCCCACACGCGCGCCCTGCGCCAGCGCTTCAATCGCGGCCCGCAGCCCAGCGCCGCCCGCGCCGATAATCAAAACATCGTGTTCGTGTGTTTCGTATTTCGAGGTCACAGCAGTCGAATGTCCCTCAGTGCGCCCGAAGCCACCAGTCGAATGTAGAGGTCCGTCAGCCCCACGGAGATCATGCTCACCCACGCCCAGAGCATGTGATGCTCATTGAGCGCCGTCACCCCGCGCCACGTCGAATGGCGCGCCGGGCCAAACGCCGTGCAAGAAAAACAATCTAGCTTTCCGCCGATCAAATGCCGGAACGAATGGCACGAGAACGTGTAGATCGTCAGCAGAATGATGTTCGCCAGCATGATCAGCGTGCCCACGCCGACGCCCACGCCGTTCGGAAAAAAGAACGCGCGGATCGCGTCGTACCACAGAAAAGCGACGAAAATGATCGCGATGTAAAAGAAATATCGGTGAATATTCTGCAAAATGAAGGGAAACGTCGTCTCGCCACAGTAGTTCTTGCCCTTCTTCTCGCTCACCGCGCACGCCGGCGGGTCCTGAAAAAATGCCCGGTAGTACGCCTTTCGGTAGTAATAGCATGTCAGACGAAACCCGAGCGGCCCGCCCAAAATCAGCAGCGCGGGAGAAAACGGCCACCAGTGATGCTCCGGGTCGATTAGCGGCGAGTAAAAAGGTGACAGGTACGGATCGGTCCAGTAATAATCGCCCGCAAACGCGCGCCAAGTCGTATAAACAGCGAATAATGTTAAAACGATTGCAAAAGGAAGGTTTTCAATCCACCAAGCGTCTCGCCGTTGCGTCCTACCGTACCCAGTCAGACCACCAGCCGCTGTAGAATCCGCCACCCTTTGTTCTCCCCCGTTGTAAATAATAGATTATGCGAGAAATCGCATTTTGCAAACAAATTTTGCTCGCTTTCTCGGCCCGTACGATTTGTAACACGCCACAAATAATTTTCCCTCTGCGTGCATCCGCGGAAACTTTCATCGAAACCGCCGCTTGAACACCGTGCTCCCCCGCCATAAGATCGTGTTATATTCGTATTGATCAAACTTAAGGAGAGCTAGCAGCTCGTCAGGAGATGTTGATGGCTTCGAAAACCAGTCGCGCCGTCATGGAGCCCGAAGGCGAGAAGGCGTCGCAGCATTCACCTGAGCTCCTACTGGGCCTTTACCGCACACTCTGGAAGTGCCGGATGGCGGATGAAAAGGCTCGCGTCCTGTTCCGCCAAGGAAAATTCGGCGGCAACTTTTACTCGGCCGTCGGCCAGGAAGCCACCAACGTGGGCACTGCCTTTGGCCTCCGCGAAGACGACTGGATCGCCCCGTCCCACCGCGATTGGACGTCGAACATCATCAAAGGCGCGCCACTGAAATTCTGCTTCGCTCAGCTTTTTGCCAAGGCCACCAGCCCCGACCGCGGCCGTTCTTCCCCGGCGCACATGGGCTATCCTCCGCTCCACGTAATCACGCCGGCCAGCAGCATCGCCGGTCAGCTCAACGTCGGCACCGGCGTCGCATTCGGCCTGAAAAAGCATGGTCGCGACACCATCGTCGTCGCTTACTTCGGTGACGGCGCCACCAGCATCGGTGGCTTCCATGAAGCGCTCAATTTCGCCGGCGTTCACAAGCTTCCTATCGTCTACGTCTGCGCCAACAATCTCTGGGCCGAATCCGTGCCCTTGCGCTTGCAGACCGCGCTCACCAATCTGTCCGAGCGCGCCAAGGCCTATGGCTTCCCCGGCGTAAGCGTCGACGGCAACGACGTCCTCGCCGTTTACGACGTAGCGCAGACCGCCATCGCGCGCGCCCGTTCCGGCCAGGGTCCCACACTGATTGAATGTAAGACCTACCGCTGGTACGGCCACTCCGAAATCGACCCTGCAAAGTACCGCATCAAGGAAGAGGTCGACGCGTGGAAGAAGAAAGATCCCGTAGCGACCTTCGAAAAGCATCTGCTGGAAAAGAAGATCCTCACCGACGCGAAGAAGACCCAGGTCACCTCCGAAATCACCCAGGAAATCAACGAAGCCGTCGAGTTCGCCGAACAGAGCCCCTATCCCGATCCTTCCGAACTTTCCGATCACGTTTGGGGCGCGCCCTATGGCGGTGCGCAGAAGGGATCTCGGTAGCCGATGGCACGCACTCTCACTCTAATTGAATCGATCACCGAGGCGCTCGACCAGGAAATGGCGCGCGACGAACGCGTTTTCATCCTCGGCGAAGATATCGGTCTCTCCGGCGGCGTCTTCAAAGCCACCGACGGCCTTCTGGAAAAATATGGCGAAGATCGCGTGCTCGACACGCCTCTCGCCGAAGGTGCAATCATCGCCGCAGCCATCGGCTCTTCGATGGTCGGCTGGCGTCCCGTTCCCGAAATCCAGTTCGCCGATTTCATCACGCCCGCAATGGACCAGATCATCCAGCAAGCCGCGAAGCTTCGTTATCGCAGCGCTGGCGGCTTTGAGTGCCCCATCACCATCCGCGTCTGCTGCGGTGGAGGCGGCGGCAGCGGCCTTTACCATTCGCAGGAAAACGCCATGTGGTTCGCGCACGAGCCGGGGCTGAAAGTCGTGATGCCTTCCACACCGCATGACGCGAAGGGCCTTTTGCTCGCCGCCATCCGCGATCCCGACCCGGTCATCTACTTTGAGCACAAGCGCCTGTATCGCCAGTCAAAGGGTGAAGTCCCTGAAGGCGACTACACCGTGCCCATCGGCCCGGCTGCCATCCGTCGCCAGGGCCGCGATATGACGATCCTCACCTACGGCTCGCAGACGCAGCCCTCGATCGACGCAGCCAACCGGCTCGCGCAGAATGGCGTCGACGCCGAAGTTGTCGAGGTCCGCACGCTCGCTCCGATCGATCGCTCCACGATCCTCGATTCCGTGCGCAAGACGAGCAAGGTTCTCATCGTCCACGAAGACAAGCGCACCATGGGCTTCGGCGCGGAGCTCGCCGCCATCGTCGCCGAAGAAGCTTTCGACGATCTCGACGGACCCATCACGCGCCTCACCGGCCCCGA
>JASHRI010000205.1 GCA_030037435.1 Candidatus Acidiferrales bacterium
GCGAAGTCCATTCCATCATGGGCCCCAACGGTTCGGGGAAAAGTACTTTGGCGCAAGTGCTGGCTCGCCGCGAAAGTTACACGGTCACCGGCGGCGAAGTCCTGTTCAACGGCAAAGACCTGCTGGCGATGAAGCCCGAGGAAGCGGCGTGCGAAGGCGTTTTTCTCGCCTTCCAGTATCCTGTGGAAATTCCGGGAATCAGCAACGCCTATTTTCTGCGCTCCGCTCTCAACGCGATTCGCAAATATCGCGGCCTCGATGAAATGGACGCGATGGATTTTCTTCCCAAGCTGCGCGAAAAGCTGAAGCTGCTGCAAATGGACGACAAACTTCTCAATCGCTCGGTCAACGAAGCGTTTTCGGGCGGCGAGAAAAAGCGCAACGAGATTTTGCAGATGGCCGTTCTCGAGCCCAAGCTCGCGATCCTCGACGAAACCGATTCGGGGCTCGATATCGACGCTCTGAAAATCGTGGCCAACGGCGTCAATGCCATGCGCAGTTCGGACCGCGCAATTCTGGTGGTCACGCACTATCAGCGCTTGCTCAATCACATTGTCCCCGACCGCGTTCACGTGCTGGTCGACGGCCGCATCGTACGTTCGGGCGGCGCCGAACTCGCTTTGCAGCTCGAAGAAAAAGGCTACGCGACGATGGAATCTTCCGTCGGCGCGGCTTAATCGGAGAAATGGTCGAACGAAACATGGCAACCGCGACTCAGGCAATTCAAAACTTCGCGGAAAGCTTTCGCGGGCTGGAGCAGTCCACCGCGAGCCATGAACCGGCGTGGCTTCGAAAGCTCCGCCAGGAAGGCTTTGCGCGCTTCAGCGAAAAGGGCCTGCCCACGATGCACGATGAGGACTGGCGCTTCACCAATCCTTCCGCCATCGCGCAGACCCCATTTCGTTTGGTGCGCAACGGTCATCGCCTGCCTTCAACGGAATCGCTTGAGCCGTATCGCATGCCTGGCGCCACGTGCTCCCTGGTATTCGTCGATGGACGCTTTGCGCCTTCGCTTTCGCAAATGGGTCAGTTGTCTGCCGGCGTCACCGTCGGCAGCCTAGCCGCAGAAATCGCCAACAATCATCGCGAAATCGAATCGCACCTGGGCCGCTATCTCAATATTCAGCGCGACGCCTTCTCCGCGCTCAATACCGCGTTTCTCGAAGATGGCGCTTTCGTCCACATCCGCCGAAGCGACATCATCAAAGGTCCGATCCATCTGCTTTTCGTCGCTACGGAACACGATTTCCCCGCCGTCACGCATCCGCGCAATTTGATTGTGGCAGACGAAGACAGTCAGGCGACGATCGTCGAAGATTACGTATCGCTCGGCGAAAGCACTGCGCTCTGCAACACAGCTACCGAACTTTTTGCCGGCGATCACAGCGTGATTTCGCATTACATGATCGAGCGCGAACACGTGCAATCGTTCAACGTCTCCACGTTGCGCATCCAGCAGGGCCGCGATGCCGATGTGGCGTCGCATTCGCTGCTAATTGGAGGAGCGCTGGTGCGCAACAATGTTCATCCAGTGCTCGCGGGCGAAGGTGGCGAATGCCTGATCAACGGGCTGTTCGTCGGCAGCGGGCGGCAGCATCTCGACAACTACATGCTCGTCGAGCATGCCAGCCCGCACTGCGACAGCCGCCAGTTTTACAACGGAATCCTAGGCGGCCGCGCCCATGGCGTGTTTCACGGCCGCATTATCGTGCACAAAGATGCGCAGAAAACCGATGCGAAGCAGACCAATCGGAATCTGCTGCTGTCTGATCGCGCCCAAATCGATACCAAGCCGCAGCTCGAAATTTACGCAGACGACGTGAAGTGCACTCACGGCGCCACCATCGGACAAATTGAGGAAAATGCTCTTTTTTATCTTCGCTCGCGCGGAATCGATGAAGTGTCCGCGCGCCGGCTCTTACTACTCGCATTTGCGAGCGAATGTCTGGATCGTATGAAGGAAGGGCCCGCACGCACGCATGTCGAACGATTGATTCGCCGCGATCTGGCTCGCATCGCCGGATCGACGGAGGATTCCGCGCCTGCAGTCGAGGTTGCCAAATGACCACCGCTGCCAGAAAGCTGGGATCCGAATCGTGTCCGTCGCCGGACACCGAGCCCCTGGATGTCGAAAAAATCCGCGCCGATTTCCCGATCCTGCATCAGCAGATCCACGGCAAGCCGCTCGTATATCTCGATAACGCCGCCACGTCGCAGAAGCCCCGCGCCGTCATCGAAGCCATCACCCGCTACTACGAATCGAGCAACGCCAACATTCACCGCGGCGTCCACTTCCTGTCCGAGCACGCCACTGAAGAACATGAAGAAGCGCGCCGCACCGTGCAGAGATTTCTGAATGCGCGGTCAGCCAACGAAATCGTGTTCGTTCGCGGCACCACCGAGGCAATCAATCTTGTCACTCAGACCTACGGACGCGCTCATGTTGGCGCCGGCGATGAAGTGCTCATCACCGGAATGGAGCATCACTCCGACATTGTCCCCTGGCAGCTTCTCTGCAACGAGAAGGGCGCGAAGTTGCGCGCCGCGCCGATCGACGATAATGGTGCTCTGCTCCTCGAGGAATTCGCGCGGCTGCTCAATCCTCGCACGAAAATAGTTGCCGTCACTCACGTCTCGAATGCGCTGGGCACGATTAATCCCGTGCGAAAAATCGTCGAATTGGCGCACCAGCATGGCGTTCCGGTGCTGGTTGATGGCGCGCAAGCCGTGCCGCACATCAGAGTCGACGTACAGGCGCTCGATTGCGATTTCTATGCGTTCTCCGGCCACAAGATCTATGGTCCCACGGGCATCGGCGTGCTGTACGGAAAAGCGTCTCATCTCAACGCCATGCCGCCCTACCAGGGTGGCGGCGACATGATCGCTTCCGTCACCTTCGAGAAATCGACGTACAACAAAGTGCCGTACAAATTCGAAGCCGGCACTCCCGATATCGCCGGAGCTATCGGGCTGGGTGCGGCACTGCGCTACGTGGAATCGATTGGCCTCGACCGCATTGCCGCACACGAGCACGATCTGCTGGAATATGCCACACAGGCGATTTCACCGATTCCCGGCCTGCGCATCGTCGGCACCGCCAAGGAAAAGGCGGGCGTGCTGTCGTTTGTGTTCGATACCGTTCATCCGCACGACATCGGTACCATCCTCGACCAGGAAGGTATCGCAATTCGCACCGGACATCATTGCTCGCAGCCGGTGATGCAGCGATTCGATATTCCGGCCACGGCGCGCGCCTCGTTTGCGCTGTACAACACGCGCGAGGAAGTGGACGCGCTGGTTCGCGGCATTGAGAAGGTGCGGGAGGTTTTCGCCTGATGTCCGACCTGCGCGACCTTTATCAGGAGCAGATTCTGGAGCACAGCAAGGCGCCCCGCAATTTTCGCGAGCTCGGCACCGCGAATCACCAAGCGGAAGGCAACAATCCCCTGTGCGGCGATCGTTTCACCGTCTATCTGCAAATGGACGGAGACGCCATCCGCGATATCAGCTTTCAAGGTGCAGGATGCGCGATCTCGAAAGCGTCCGCTTCGATGATGACACAGGCGTTGAAGGGAAAAACGCGCGCGGAAGCGGAACAGATTTTTGAGCGCTTCCACAAACTCGTCACCGGCAAAGGTGCGAACGGTGAGGAAGAAGAACTCGGCAAGCTTGCCGTTTTTTCCGGCGTTTCTGAATATCCGGCGCGAGTGAAGTGCGCCACACTGGCTTGGCACACGCTCGAAGCGGCCTTCGAGGGGCAGCCGGAAGCCGTTCTGCCAGACGAAGACTGAGGCCAGCGGGACGTATCTATGAGTTCCAATTCCTCCACAAGGCTAAGCCGCGAAACGGAAGCGATCGAGATACCGAGCGGCGTGCATCGCTCTCTGCCGGCGGGCGCTGAAGTTCGAGTGATGCAATATCTCGGCAGCAGCTATACCGTCACCACCGATTACGGAATGTTTCGCATCGACGTGAAAGATGTCGATGCGCTCGGCATAAAGCCTACTGAAACGCCCACTTCTGCGGCAGCGCAAGAGCAGACCTTCAGCGAAAAACTGGTGTGGGATCAATTGAAGACAGTTTTCGATCCGGAGATTCCGGTCAACATCGCCGACCTAGGACTAATTTATTCTTGCGTCGCGTCGCCGCTCGATGCGGGCGGCAAACGAATCGACATCAAGATGTCGATGACCGCTCCGGGTTGCGGCATGGGCAACGTGCTAAAGGCCGACGTCGAGAGCAAGTTGGCCCGCTTGCCGGAAGTGAAGGAAGTGAACGTCGAAATCGTGTTCGAGCCGCCCTGGAATCCGAGCCTGATGTCGGAAGCAGCCAGATTGCAGCTTGGATTCGATCTCTAAATTGTTGCTGCGCCGGCGGCGATCGCAGAGTTACCTCAGCAGTACGTAGCGTCCTCCATCCGTAAACAAGATCGCGAGATTCATCACCACAAACATCAAATCGTAGTGCCAGCCGGAATTTTTGTCGCCCCAAAATCCGGTGTGCCAGGCTGAAATCTTCTTCTGGATAGCGCCGAGCATGACCAGGATCAAACCGATGGCCGCAAGCTGCGTGAACACGCCGAAAATGATTCCCAGGCTTCCAGCGACTTCCGCGACGCCAATAAAAATCGTGAAGTTTTTGCTCGTGCCCAGATTTTTGCTGCGCTCGTCCGGATGGCGCAGATCCGAAAAGCCGCTGCTGATAAATACCGCGCCGACCATCAGCCGCAACAGGAGAAAACCGACGTCTGCAAATCGAAGGAGTTGAGGAAACATGGCGGATCCTCCACTGAGCGCAGATCCATTTCAGTTAGCTGACGCGATTTGTGGCGATCGAGCAGGCTAGCTGCTATGGCGTGGCGAGACGAGGCGCTGCGTGCGTGATAGTTGTGGATCGCTCTCCGCGCTTTGCGATAAGTGTGCGCGATCCGCTCCAAACGAGTTGCAATCCGGCAAAAATGGCAATCGCGGCGATCACGTACTTAAGTTTTTTGGCTGGGACGCGGCTGGCGAGCAAGCAGCCAACCACGACCCCCGGCACGCCGCCTTCGAGCAATTGTACCAGCACATCTCCGTTGATTGAGCCGAAGCTCCAGTGGAAGGCGCTGCCGATCACGGCCAGCACCAATCCAAAGAGAAGATCGGTGCCAACCACTTGTGGCGCGGTCATCTCGGAGTAGTTGAGCAGGAGCACGGTGCCAAGTGCGCCGGCGCCGGCCGAGGAAAATCCAGCTTCGATTCCGATGGGAAGGGCGAGCCAAGGCAGCCAGCGAGATTTTTTCTGCGCGAAGCTCGGATACTGGACTTTCGGAGCAAACGTGATGCTCGACGATGCCGCCAGGAGCACCCCGAGAATAATGACCACGACTGGACTTCCCGCCGCACCGCTCAGCAGGCGCAAAAGATATGTGCCGAGCAAAAGTCCCGGAACCGCGCCCTGAATCATCAGCCACAGATATCGCATGTGGAAGTGCTTCCCCGCCAGATAGAACGGCGCGGCAATCAGGCGAAGGACTCCGGCATAGACAAACGCGGTGCCAACCGCCATTTCCGCGGGCAAACCAACGAGCAGCACCAGAGCCGGAACCGTGAAACTGCCTCCGCCGATACCGGTGAAGCCGACCGCGAGGGCGATGAACAACCCGATCAGGATTTGCATCAGTCGGCGCGCCTCGATTCGGTGTGAATCCCGCACTCGAGCTTTCGTCCGCCCCATCGGCCCGAGCGCGCATCGGCTCCCGCCTCGGGTATCGCCGTGCAGGGCTCGCAGCCGATGCTGAGGTAGCCCTGGTCATACAGCGGCAGATAATCAATTTTGCGGCGCGAAGTTTCTTCCCAAACCTGACCCCAGGTCCAAGCGGCGAGTGGACTTACTTTCAGCAGCACTTTCCCACTGGGGAGCTGATGATGCTCGACGACTTTCAAATTTTTACGCGTGGGAGATTGTTCGCGGCGCAACCCTGTGAACCAGACGTCGAATTTTTCGAGCGCCGCAAACAGTGGTTCGACCTTGCGAAGATGGCAGCAGCGGCCGGGATCGGTGCGATTCAGGATGCCGAATTGCGATTCCTGATCCGCGACGGATTGTTTCGCGGCGAGATTCTGGAGGTTGAGGTTCCATTCCTTGGTCATGCGGTCGCGGTAGGCATAGGTTTCCGCGAAATGGTAGCCAGTATCGAGGAACAGCACGGGAATATCCGGGATGCGCTGGCGAAGCAGATCGAGCACGATCATATCTTCCGCTTGAAAACTGCAGGTGATGCAGATGGACTCGCGACGCTTCGCGGAGGCGTGCTCCGCTACCAAGCGCTCGATC
>JASHRI010000206.1 GCA_030037435.1 Candidatus Acidiferrales bacterium
TGCAGATGAACGTCCGGCGGCTAATCGAAATTCAGTGCTACCGCGGACTGCGCCATCGCCGCAATCTTCCCGTGCGCGGCCAGCGCACCCACACCAACGCGCGCACCCGCAAGGGCCCGCGGAAGGGCGCGGTGGCTGCTAAGAAGAAAGTGATGGCTCGCAAGTAGTACTTGCGAAGCGTAGGAGAGGAAAAATATCGTGGCAAAAGAACAGGATGCGGCGGCTCCGGCAGCAGGAGCGAAACCGACTAAGCGAAAAAAGGAATTTCGCAAGAAGCGCGAGAAGCGCGTGGTGCCGCACGGCGTCGTGTGCATTCAGGCAACGTTTAACAACACGATCGTCACGCTCACCGATCCCGATGGCCGCGCCGTCAGTTGGGCCTCCGCCGGGTCCGTTGGATTCAAGGGCTCGCGCAAGGGGACGCCCTACGCAGCGCAGCAGGCCGCCATGTCCGCAGCCGGCGTTGCCCGCGATCAGTACGGCATGAAAACCGTGGAAGTGCGCGTTAAGGGACCGGGCGCCGGCCGTGAATCGGCCGTCCGCGCGTTGGCATCGTCGGGATTGCACATCAACGCGATCAAAGACGTCACGCCGGTGCCGCACAACGGCTGCCGTCCGCCGAAGCGCCGTCGCGTCTAGTTTTTATTTTTAGCTCGGGGCCTCGGTCTTGTGCCTGAGCGTTCGTTCCGCAAAGTTGTAGCAGGGAAAAGGAGAAAAGCAATTGGCAAGACATCGTGAAGCGGTTTGCCGGCTCTGCCGTAGGGAGGGAATGAAGCTCTTCTTGAAAGGCCTCCGTTGCTTTACGGAAAAGTGCGCCATCGAGAAGCGCAATTTCGTCCCAGGACAGCACGGCCAGGCGCGGCGCGCCAAAATGGTGGGGTACGGCGTGCAATTGCGCGAAAAGCAGAAGGTAAAGCGCACCTATGGTCTTCTCGAGCGGCAGTTTCGCAATTGTTTTGAAACGGCCGAGCGAACCAAGGGTCCCACCGGTTCGAATTTGATGGTCGCGCTCGAGCGCCGTCTCGACAATGTGGTCTATCGCATGGGCCTGGCATCGTCTCGCGCACAGGCGCGTCAGCTCGTTTTGCATGGGCACATTCGCGTGAAGGGTCAGAAGGTCAATATTCCCAGCTACCTGGTTCAAGTCGGCGACGAAATCGCTCTCAAGGATAAGATGCATCAGAACGCGATGGTGCTTGAGGCGCGCAACTTGGCGCAGAGTCAGGGCGTCGCTCCGTGGCTCGATATCGACCGCGAGAATTTCAAGGCGCGCGTAGTGGCTCCTCCGCGCCGCGAGGACGTGCAAACGCCGCCGATGAACGAACAGCTTATCGTCGAGTTGTATTCCAAGTAGCATCCGCAAATTTTTCGCAGAAACGTTTGGAGGCTCGCCGCGGGCGGGCCGGAAGGAAGGCAACCATGTGGAAGGGTTTTCAGAAACCGAAGCGCTTGGCCGCAGAACCTGAGACGCTGACCGATAAGTACGGACGCTTTTCCGCGCAGCCGTTTGAGCGCGGCTGGGGAACGACGGTAGGAAATGCGCTGCGGCGCGCTTTGCTCAGCTCTATCGAAGGCGCGGCCATTACCGCCGTGAAAATCGAAGGGGTGCTGCACGAATTTTCGCCGATTCCCGGCGTCGTGGAAGATGCAACAGACATCATTCTCAACCTGAAGCAAGTTCCGCTCAAGCTCAACACCGACCAGCCCAAGACGATTACGCTCAATGTAGATGCGCCTGGTCCTGTCACCTCCGCCAAAATCGAGGAAGACACAGACATCGCCGTGCTAGACAAAAATGTCTACATCGCCACGGTCAGCGAAGGCGGAAAACTCGAATTGGAATTGCGGGTCAAGAATGGCCGCGGCTATGTCGCCGCAGACCGCAACTTCGATGAGGATTTGCCGATCGGCTACATTCCGATCGACTCGGTCCATTCACCAGTGCGCAAAGTGAATTACGCCGTCGAAGCTGCGCGCCTAGGGCAAATGACCGACTACGAAAAGCTCACGCTGGAAGTTTGGACCAATGCGGCGATTACTCCTCAGGATGCTATCGGTCTTGCAGCCAAGCTGGTGAAAGACCACATGAGCATCTTCATCAATTTCGAGGAGCAGCCTGAACTGCCGGAAGAGGCCGTCGAGAACTACGCCGACCCAAGGCTCGAATATTTGGACCGTTCGGTGGAGGAACTCGAGCTTTCCGTGCGCTCCTACAATTGCTTGAAGAACGCCAATATTCAGAATTTGCGCGAGCTGGTGCAGAAGACTGAGTCGGAGATGCTCAAGACAAAAAATTTCGGCCGCAAATCGCTCAACGAGATCAAGGACATCTTGCAAAAAATGGGCTTGAGCCTCGGCATGAAGTTCGATGAGCACGGCCGCGTGATCTGGCCGCCACTGCCGAGCCAGACTGCTCCACCAACGTCGGAGGAAACCACGGCGGTCTGATCGCAGAAACCGAACCGCGGATCGATCCATGAGACATCTCAAGTCGGGCCACAAACTCGGACGTAACCCTGCCCATCGCCGGGCGACGTTGCGAAATCTGGTGACCAACCTCATCGAGAAGGAGCGCATTCAAACTACGCTCCTCCGCGCAAAAGCGGCGCGTCCGCTTGCCGAGCGCATGATTACGCTCGGCAAACGCGATTCGCTGCATGCGCGGCGCCAGGCTGCATCGTTTCTCACCACCATGGGCGCCACGAAAAAACTCTTCGCCGATCTCGCGCCGCGCTTTGCCGACCGTTCTGGCGGCTACACGCGAATCGTGCGCGTCGGCTGGCGCATCGGCGACGGCGCCGAACTCGCCATCCTCGAATTCATCGGCTCGCAGCTGAAGAAGAAGGAGAAGAAGGCCAAGAGAGGCGCCGAGCAGGAAGCTCCTGCGGAGGAGAAGGAAGCGGCCGCAGTCGAGAAATAACTCCGATTACCGAAGGGTATTTTCACGGCCCATCCTATGCATTCGATGCCAAGGAGGGGCCGTTTTTTTTAGGCTTGCGGGTGCAAACGAAGTCCGCCGCGCCAGAAATCACTTCGATCTCCGCGGTTCAGGGTGTCTTATTCCAGGCGATAATTCGGAGCTTCGCGAGTGATGATCACGTCGTGAACGTGGCTTTCGCGCAGCCCCGCCTGCGATATGCGGATGAACTTGCTGCGTTCCTGAAGCTCGCTGAGATTGGCGACCCCGCAATAGCCCATGCCGCTGCGCAGGCCGCCCACCAATTGTTCCACGAGCGCGGCCAACGGACCCTTGTAGGGCACCTGGCCTTCGATTCCCTCAGGGACCGTTTTACCTCGCTCGGCGCCTTCCTGCGCGTACCGGTCGGCTGATCCCGCTTCCATCGCTCCCAGAGATCCCATGCCGCGATAGGATTTGAATGTACGTCCCTGATAGAGAATCGTCTCGCCAGGAGATTCCTCGGTTCCGGCAAACAGGCTGCCGATCATCACGGATGAAGCGCCCGCTGCGATGGCCTTGGTGATGTCGCCGGAAAATTTGATTCCGCCATCGGCGATGATAGGCACGCCGGTACCCTTGGCCGCGCGCGAACATTCGGCGATGGCTGTGATTTGAGGCACGCCCGCGCCGGTGACGACGCGCGTCGTGCAGATCGATCCAGGACCAATGCCAACCTTCAGGCCGTCGACTCCTAGCGCAATCAGATCGCGTGTGCCTTCGGCCGTCGCCACGTTGCCAGCGACCAACTGAACGTCCGGAAGCCGATGTTTCACCGCGCGAATTGCTTCCATCACGCGAGTGGTGTGGCCGTGCGCCGTGTCGATCGCCAGGACGTCCACTTTCTCGCGAGCCATTTCCTCTGCGCGCTCGAGAAAATCGCCTGTGGCTCCGATGGCGGCGCCGACGCGGAGGCGGCCGTGGTCATCTTTCGTAGCGCGGGGGAATTCGAGTTTTTTCTGGATGTCCTTAACGGTGATGAGGCCCTTGAGATTGAAATCCTTGTCGACCACGAGAAGTTTTTCGATGCGATGCGTTTGCAGGATGCGCTCGGCCTCGTCGAGGGTGGTGCCGACTGGAACGGTGACCAGATTCTCGCGAGTCATGATGTTGCTGACGGGCTGGTCGAGGTTGCGTTCGAAGCGCAGATCGCGATTGGTGAGGATGCCCACCAGCCGCGGGCCGCG
>JASHRI010000207.1 GCA_030037435.1 Candidatus Acidiferrales bacterium
CGCAACGATTGCGACGTGGTGGGAATCATCGATGACGACCCATCGAAGTTAGGCAAGAGTGTGTTAGGTATTCCCATTCGCTTTTGCAGCCTGGGTGAAATCACCAGCACGGTCGACTGCGATGGAATTGCCGTCGCAATCGGCGACAATTACACGCGCTATCGAAAACTGATGGACGTCAAAAATAGCGGTTTGAAAACCGTGAACGTCATTCATCCCAGCGCGCACATTTCACGATTTGTCGAGTTGGGCGAGGGAGTCACGATTCTTGCGGGGGCTACAGTGAACGCAGGAACCGTGATCGAGGATGGCGTCTGTGTGAATACTTCGGCTTCCGTGGACCACGACAATCACCTCGAGCGCTGCTGCCATATCCTTCCCAACGCCACGCTGGCTGGCACAGTTCGAATTGGTGAATTCGCATATGTGGGGTCAGGCGCGGTGGTTGTTCCGAATTTGACCATTGAGAGCTATTCATATGTCGGCGCTGGCGCCGTAGTGATTAGGGCCGTACCGGAGGGCGCAATTGTGGGAGGCGTTCCGGCCCGCCTGATCGGTCGTCAATTGCGCCGACCCGTGATCCAAGAGGAAAGGTGTGCAATTGCGAACTGATCTCCCAGCAATCGCCGGCGGCCAGCCCGCGTTCGAACGACCGGTGCCCATTGTAGTACCTGAGGGGTTGGTCGCACCCGATTTCGCGAACGAGATGCTAGATATTTTCCGTAGCGGCCAGTTAACGAACGGCGCACGCGTGCGTAGATTCGAAGATGTGGCAGCGGAATATCTCAGTGTGCCGTATTGCGTTGCTGTCTCAAGTTGTACGTCAGGGCTTCTTTTGGTTCTGCGAGCATTGGGGCTTCGGGGAGAAGTCATCCTCCCAAGCTTTACTTTCCACGCCACCGCACACAGCGTTATTTGGAACGGATTGAAGCCGGTTTTTGCGGATTGCGATCTCGAGACATTCTGCCTAGACGCCGAATCGGCCCGAACCCGGTCCTCGAAAGAAACCGCCGCCATTATCGGGGCGCACCTGTTTGGCAGCCCGGCTCCGGTTGCTGAGCTTGAGCGGCTTGCCGCCGATTTGAATGTTCCGCTCATATTCGATGCGGCGCACGCATTTGGAAGCCGTGCTCACCAAAGACCGATCGGCAATTTCGGGACAGCCGAAGTTTTCAGTTTTACGCCAACAAAACTTGTTGTTGCAGGCGAAGGCGGATTGATTGCCACGCACAACGCGGAGCTGGCGCGAACCCTGCGACTCGCGCGAAATTACGGCGATGAGGGCACATATGACCCGGAAATTATGGGACTGAACGCAAGAATGAGCGAGTTCCATGCTGCGCTTGCATACGGCGGTCTGAGGAACCTTGAAGAACGCATCGAGCGACGGAACCAAATTTGCCAGCGCTATCGATCCAATCTGTCGTGTGTTCCGGGAATTCAATTCCAATGTAACCGCGCGGGCACCCGCAGCGCATGCAAGGATTTCTCCATTCTCGTGGACGAAACTGAATTTGGTGAATCTCGAAATTGGCTCTGCCGCGCTTTGACCGCAGAGAACATCGGCACGCGGCGATATTTTCATCCGCCCGTTCATCGACAAAAGCTCTATCGAGCCATCTGGGACGAGCGGCCCTTACCGAACACCGACCGGATTTCCGAGCGGATTATCAACCTGCCCCTCTATTCCACTTTGGGTGACGAGGAAGTCGATCGCATTGCCGGCGCAATTGTGCGGGCCCAAGCGTTCGCAAACAAAAGCGCTTTCCACCTCTACCCGAGCGCAGTTACCGAGAATCGAAAGACAATCGGCATGGCCGGCGGCTGATTCATGTTGTCGACGGGCTTTGCCACGATGCGATCAGGATCTCTGAGATAAAAAGGCTCCAGCGTCGCTAGGTGATCGACAACGATTCTCCAGGAATCACTTTCTTGTTGCGGCCTGCCAGGTTTGCCGGGCTAGTATTGGCCTGCAGTCGCACGCATGAAAGAAAATCACGCTGTGCTTTCATTAAGGCGTCGGGATTAAATTCGGCGGCTTTCTTCCAGTTCCGTTCGGCCATTTCCCTTAGCCGGCCTGGATGTCGGACCAATGCTGCGAGGGTTTCGCCTAACCGTTGGGAATCTCCGCTGGGAAACATATCCTCTGGGTCGAGCAGTTCTCCGACACCTCCAATTTCACTGCCAATGCAAGGACAGCCCCGCGCCATTGCCTCAAGTAACGCCCGCGGCAGTCCTTCCGCCCGCGATGGAAGCACGAACAGGTCAATTGAATCGAGAAAATCGAAGATTGGACGGCCAAAAGGAACTTGTCCCAAGAATCGGACGCGGTCCTGAATTCCTAGCCGAGCCGCCATCGCTTTCATCACTCCAATGTATTGCCCTTCGCCGACGACTTCGACGCGCACATTGACATTTGTAGTGTCGCGGAGTGCACGAATTGCCCGCAGAAGAACATCAAGCCCTTTATACAATCGCGATAGGCTGCCGACGAAGCCGATACGGAATGGTTCCGGATTGTCATCCGAACGGTTTTGCATTTCTTGAATGCGACGGTATCGTTCAGCCAAAGCAGCTGAAGTTGCAAAAGCGAGTTCCATGAGGGCATCGGGAAATGCCGTTGCGTAGGCGTTCGTTCCGGCCGGAAAACGCCGCTGAAGAGCGCACCGCGTCACGTAATGGATGACCCCTGCCCGGCTGCACATCAGCCGCAATTCACGGGTGACCAAGCGCCTTGCAATTGGCCGATAGATACTTGGCCAAGTTCCGGGCCCGAAGGAATCCCACGGATCGCCGACAACCTCCAAACCATACGGCAGCCGCCGTCTCTCGATCTCCCGCCAAACGTTGTGTCCTACAAGGCCCGGCACACGAAGCACATACGCATCACATTCGCCGATCGCTTGCCGCGTGATCGCCTTGACTTCGCCCAGTTGTGAAATGAGATGCAACGGGCCGTAAAAATCAGGCAGCAGATGGAAGAAGACTCCTGGCCCATCGGCGCGGCAACTTTCATCGATGACCTGTTTCGTTGTCGTTCCGCGCGCCAAAACGGTCACATTCTCGAACTCGGACAGATATCGGGACCAGAAGGAATAATTGCTAGGGCCATGGGCGTAAATGGCTCCATCCTTACCCTTGAAGACATGCCCTTCGATGCTTACCAAGAGGCGCATTGTGGTTTCAAGTCTCCACTGCGTCTAAGGAACCTTTATTTCCGTCTGAGGATCGCCGGATGAGCCGATAACCTCCGGAAATGACCCTTACGCCAGCGACAAATAGCAGGCCCCACACAGCGGGTCGGAAAAAATTGCTGGAGTCGTTTCTGGTGGTCCACAGCAGAGGTCCTAAGACAAGAGCCCAAGCTGCCAAAGCATAGCAATTCCGTAGTGCGATTTGATCCAGTCTCACCAACAAAAACGCGATCAGAAAGAAATAGACAACGATACCGGCTACTCCGAAGTTCATGTAAGGCTCGGCGACTGCCGAAAATCCAATCCCTCCGTAGTTTTTGTACAGCCAGGGATCGGAAATCGAGGTGATCCATAGGTTCGGGGGCAGGTCTTCGGCCGATTCGGTGTCGGGTGACTTCCATTGCAGGGCGAGGTTGGGAACGATCTCTCGAATTCCCAGCCAGTAGGTTCGTCCCCGCCAGTAATTGGCTGGTCCGATAACGGCCACGGTTTCCATCAACGGCCTGATACTCGCACCCATCTCAGCTGGGGCGTCGAACAGGTTAACGTCGCGAAATGAATATGCGCCTGAGCGCTCCGCAGCCGGCTCTTCACGGGTTACCCTGATCATAGGGAGCAGCAGCAATAGAGCACCGGCAATCAGCCACGGAAACGACCTCGGGAACCGGACATCTTTTTTTACGGCGACAGCGCAAACCACAACTCCAATGAGCAGGGCTGGGCCGCGAAACCCCCAATACAGCAGCATCAACACCCATACGCCCGCCATCGGGAAAACGAAACGAAATTGGCGCTTGCTCGCACCTGCGGCAGCTACGCTTAGCCCGATTGCCGCCAGCATGATTCCCGTGCCGAAGAACCTCGGGTCTGATTCCGCGCTCAGCCGAAACAATTCTGAATATCTGAGCTGGAGATACTCGGTCGGATCGAGTCCAATGAGGCCGAATACAAACATCAGGCCGCCCAAGAAGAAGAGGGCGCTGCCCGATGCCAGCAAGTCCCCTGCTTTGAGATTTGCAGGCGAAGTGCTCAGTGCCAGTTTCGGCGATTGCCGTGCGTAAAGAGCAATCAGAATTCCGAATTGATAGGCCACGAGCGCGTAAATTATCAGCGACATGACGCGAGAAATGTCAGAAGGAGCAAACCAAGATACATTGGAGATGTCGTAATGGAACAGCGCCCAGGGAACTACTAGGCCGAGATGAAAGAGCCCCAGAAGGCCGAGGTACATCATCGGCCCGGAAATATAAGGAAGGCCGACTACGTATCTCGATATGGCCAAACAGATGAGCAACATCAGAGCTGCGAGAAAAACCGCTCCGAAATCGCTCGTTCTGAACTGAATCCTCCAAATAGCGGCGATGGCGATGCACACCCATGCCATTAGAACGGCGGGTTTGACAAATGCGCCACGCGACCCCATCGGCTAGGCGTAGTTTCCGGTATAGAGTTCCAACAGAACTGAACCATTTCGCTGAAGGCAAAAATCCGTCCCAGTAAAGCCTTCCAGCGCGTCATGACTCTCGATACGATCTTGCTGAAGCGCCGCGAGGGTGACTGCTGCCCAATCGTCTGCGTTTCTCGAGAGCGACATACGGATCATCTGCCCCGGCAGAATTTCGATCTCACGAGTAATGCTGTCGGAAAAAACGCAGGGAAGTCCGGCAGCCTGCGCTTCGAGCAATGCGAGGGGTAAACCCTCCCAGAGCGACGGAAAAATGAATGCATCCATGGCCCCGCGCATCAATCGTGGGACATCCGCACGCAATCCAACGAAATGAATGTTGGACGAAAGCCCCTTGGAACGCGCTTCGGCTTCCGTTTCCTCTCGCAATTGCCCATCTCCGACGAGCAAGAAATGAAGGTCCGGGCGTTGTCTCATCGATTCCGCAGCTATTTTCAGAATGAAACGATGATTTTTCCTGGGCACGAAGCTGGCTACGTTCCCGACGATGGGAGCCCCTTGAGGCAAACCGAATTCGCGGCGAATGTCCTCTTTAACGGCTGGTTCGCGAAACGGCAGCAAGTCGATTCCGAAATGGAGGACGCGGAATCGCTTGTCGGATTGCCATTCCTTACCGAACAGAGCCGCGGCGGCGTCCTCCGAGGTCGCGAGCCCGTGCGTGGCGTAGGATTGTATCCACGATTTCATGAGGCCGCAGTAACGACGACGTGGCACAGTATCGGGTCTGTCGTCGCGGGTGGTGTGGCTATGGGCAATTCGAATCGGCACTCCCTCTGCATTTGCCCAACGGAGAATCAAGCCGGAAAACAGATGCACGTGGCTATGAATGGCATGGTAGCGCCCCTCGCGCAAAATCCTTCGAAAGTGTTTTCGAAAGGACAGTAAGTTGGAGGTTTTGGGGCACCGAATTATTCTGACGCCGAGTCTTTCGACTTCGTCGTCGTAAATTCCAGGTTGCGACCCAAATGTACAAAAAGTGAACTCAATCCGCCCGGCTTCCATGTGCTTAACGATCTGGCGAAGCCATGTCTCCACGCCCCCAGGATTCAGGGCTCCGAGCGTATGTAGCACCTTTACGGCTGTGCGCTTCATGCGGTCTCTCCAGCGCAAAACTGCTTCGGTGCCCTGCTGTAGACGATCCAGGCGTTACCCAGCGTTAAGACCAGAAATCCCAAAACCAAAGAGTATGCTCCCCCGACAATCCCGACTCTAGGTATGGTAGCCCAGCAGGCCATCGCTATTATGCCCGCGACAAGGACGAGCAGCGGGACCTGCTCGCGGAATCGCCGCATTGTCGTCATTCCATAGCCCAGGACCGAGGACGCATAGGCGAATGCGAAGGCGATCATCATCCAGACAAGCAGAGGAACATATGCTTCATAATCGCGCGAATAGATCAGCCTCAGAATGGAAGAGCCAAAAATTGCGGCGACCCCCGCGCCGGCGATTCCGAAAACAAAGGCGGTTACCACCATTTTTCGCAACAAGAGAAAATACGCCTGACGATCCGTCTCGAAATGGCGGGAGAGACGAGGCAGAGCCGACTGGCACAGCGCGGAAATCACCATTGTTCCTACGACCGGCAGATATGCGACCGCCGCGAAATAGCCAAGCTGGGAGCTGCCCAGGTAGCGCTGGATGAAATATCTTGGGATGTTCACAGCGAGGGCGAGCAAGAGAGCGATTATTCCGCACGGCCAGCACAACGAAATAAGCTTCTTCAATTGAAACCCATTCCATTTAGGTGCCGGGAAATCACTGGGAGTATAAACCTGTAGAATTTTCGTGGCGCCAGCGTATTCATACACGCCCAGCCAAAAGGCCCACCAAAGAGCTAATGCATCTGCGCTAAGTGCAATATTGTGGGTGAGGCGAAGCGTGGCGAGCATTACGGCCAAAGAACCCAGCCCGCGCGCGCTCAGCGCAATCGCTACTTTGTTGAAGTGCTCGTATTTCTGCCAGAGTCCATAAATAAGATCGCTAAAACTCTCGGCTGCTTTTGCAAATGCGATCGCGACAACCACGGCTGCGGTTTCTCGTTGAAACCTCGCGATAAGCACTAGCCCAGAGATGAACAGCAGCGCGGACGTAGTGCCTGTGATTCTCAGGGTGAGGTAGTGGCGAAATTGAAATTCCTGCAGCGCATCCGATGCGAGCACGGGGCTGAGCTGAAGGTTGGTCAACATGAATACGGGCGCCGTTATGGCCAGAGCTAGAGCGAAGCGGCCGAGCATCCCAGCGGAGCCGACTTTGGCAATGGTAATCAGAATTCCCCATTGACACAGCGAATAGACAGCACTTCCGCCGAACGACCATCCAAAATTTCGCCGCAGGGATACAGGAGCGAAATCTATCGTCGGCGCTAGGACTGCTGGGGCGCTTGTGGTCATTTTTCCTTTAGTTCTAGTTCGGCAGAGCCCCGCGTGCAAGGACCCGCCGGTAGATGTCCGCCACTTCGCGGCCCGTTCGTTCCACGTCAAATAAGTGCCTGGCTAATTTTTGTCCTTCCTCCGTCAATTGTCTGGCCTTCTCGGGATGGTCCAAGACGCTCAGGATCACTTCGGCGAGCGCTCCAGGATTATGCGCCGGCACCATAAAGCCTGTCTTATCGACCTGAACAAGATCAGGCAATCCGCCCACTTTGCTGGCGACCACCGGGACGCCGCTCAGGAGCGGTTCGACGGCACCGCCTACATTTTCTGAATGCGAGGGCACAACCGCTAAATCCAGGTCGGGATAGAGATCTGGCACATCTTCCCTCGTCCCCAGGAACGCCAGATATCCGTTGCAGCGACGTCTCCCTAGCTCGCGCACGCGCTCCTCATACCAACTAGCACCAGCCCAAGCTCCTCCGATAATTACACCGCGAACACCGGGACGGATCTTTCGGACCCGACTCAGCGCTTCTATGAAGTCTTCGTGCCCCTTCAGGCCTCGTTTTTGGCCCAAGAACCGTTTTGGCGCATACATATACGCAACCATTCCGACAAGCGAGGCGTCCGCTGAAATTCCGAGTTCACCACGCAGTCGACCGCGCGGCGATTCACCAAAGCGCGTTATGTCGGTTCCGGCATATGAAAGGAAAACATGTCCTGCCTTGGCGCCGAGATCTGCATATTTTTCACGCGACCAGCGGCAAGTGGCAATCCAGTAGTCATGCTGCCCTGCAGATTTGATATCCCACTGTGCGAATACGGCGTGCTCAAGATGAAGCGGGCCGGCTACTTGAAATATTCTGGGGATCGGATGCTGCCTTCCCAGCGCCATCCGCATGGAGTACGCGGTGCTGACAAAGTGCAGATGAATGAGATCAGGATTGGTGCGTTCTACAAGATCCCGGCAGGAAGCAATGACATGGGGTAGTTTCCATGGCTGCCGAATTGGAAAATCCAGGTCCACTTCCACCACGGTTGCTCCCGCCTCGCGATATCGGGGTGCGTAACCGCGTCCTGATGGCGGCATAGCGATCACCACTTCAACCCCTTGGGAGAGCAGCACACGTATCTGGTGAAATACCCAACTCGCCCCAACCGCCGTCTTGACCACGTGCAAAACTTTCATCGAGTGATTTCTTCTCAAAAGGTTCCCGGCTGCGCCACCATCAAGTGCGGAATTCTAATATGGACAACCGCACTCTTGAGTGCTAAAAACTCTGGTTGCGCGGCCATGCTGGTCGCGGCTCAAGATTACCGGCCGTTCGCCATTTTTCTGTTAGAGGAAGACTTCGTGGTCCACACTCCTGAAACTGTGACGCGAACCGGTTTTACTGCTGCGTTGCCTGTACGGGCGCTATGTATCGTCTTTCTCATATCAGCTTTCGCTTGCATTTCCAATGGGCAGGCCCTTGGATCGTTGAGCTCAGCGGGTGGTGTCTTCGTCGGTTCGATGCCCGCTCCCGCGGAAAGTACGGTTTTTCCAGGAGATGTTGTTCGCACCGGAGACAACGGGAATGCCACATTTACTCTCAGCGGAAAAGGCTCGCTCAAATTGGCGCCCCGGAGCCAAGTTACATTTTCCGAAGACCCGAGGTTTTTGGCTCAGTTGCAGTCTGGAACGGTCGTTATGGATTCCTTCGGCGGCACCACAGACGTGACGCTACGAGCCGGAAGCTTCGTCGTCAGCCCGCTGATTGGCGCTGACAAGTCTTCTTCCAGAATTGAAGCGGTGCCGGACGGGTCATTCACGGTAGCTTGCCTCGATGGGAGCATCAGCTTGATTCCTCTGGAAGGTGCAACCGGCCGGGTTCTGC
>JASHRI010000208.1 GCA_030037435.1 Candidatus Acidiferrales bacterium
TCTTCGGCAGGAGCCGTACCCATCACCGCTCGGAAGATCGAGCTAGCGTCGGGATCTTTATACCAGCGCGATACGATCCCGGCGCTCTCCATCAGGCGCCCCGCGCTTTGGCCGGTGCGCACGCAATCGGTGAGATACGACCACATATCAGCCAGCAGGTCAGACCAGAACACGACCGCATACCATGCGGTATTCGCAGCATCCTTGCGAAGAGGCTCGCCGAGCGAGGTGAGTACGAATTTGCCCGGCGAAGTTTCAGCGACAACGCCAATGCTCGCCAGAGCGCGCAGCAACCGATACAGCGAGTTGCGGTCGGCTGCGCACTGCTTGGCCAATTCATCCACGCTACGTTCGCCGCCAGCAAGCGCGTCGGCCACGCCCAATCGCGCGGCCGCACAGAGCATTCGGCTGCGAGAATAGGCCATCGCCATTTCCAGCAAAGTCGAGTTGGGCATCACGTTGCCAATGCCGTGTCCTGTCGCCATTCCTGCCCCCTGAACAAAATATCAACCGGCGAGCCGGCGAAAAGTTACGCCGAAACTTTCACCCTGCACTACTCGGCAGCGCGTGCCGCTTCCAGCGATTCCGGCGCCACCGGCGCCGCGCCTTTCAATTCAGCGAGCAGAATCCCTATCAAAATCAGCGAAGCGCCGGCAATGGTGCGCGCGCCGAAATGCTCGCTGGCCAAGAGCCACGACGTAAGCGCTGCGAATACCGGCTCAAGACTGATCAGAATCGCGGTGTGCGACGGCGAAGTATGCTGCTGAGCCCACGTCTGAAAGGAAAATCCGATCACCGTCGAGCCGATCGAAGTGATCAGCACAGCGGAGATCACGGTGCCGCTCCACACGATGCGCGGATGCTCCCATCCTGTGGCCGCGAGAATCGGGAGCAGGAGAGTGGCCAGGACGGCTGTGGTGCTCACTTGCAGCGTCGCGAGCGCGCCCACGGAATGATCGCTTACGTAGCGTCCAATGAAAATAATGTGCAGCGCAAACATGATTGCGCAACCAAACACGATCGGATCGCCGCGGTTCAGGCTGCCAAGACCTTCGCGAGGAACCGTGAGGAAATAAAGGCCAACGAGCGACGAAACGACGCCCGCCCAAACCCAAGCGTTGATTCGTCGCTGCCCAAAAATGCCAAGAAAAATGGGGACCAGGATCACAGCCAAGCCGGTGATGAATGCGGCCTTCGCGGGCGTGGTGAATTTCAGCCCTGTGGTTTGAAACGCGTAACCGCCGAACATGAAAATGCCGATTTGCACGCCGGACCAGAGCGTGGCCCAGCTCATTCGACGCAGCGAGCGCCAGAAAATCGCCGCCATCAAAACGGCTGCCAGCAAAAAGCGCACGGCGATATAGGCGAAGACAGAGATGTCTGCGAGGGCGTCTTTGACGAGGACAAATGTGGCACCCCAGATCAGCGTGGCGCACACAAGCGCCAGATCGGCGAGCACACGTTTGCTCAGCATGGGCGTGCGCGGAGGTTCATGCGAGCGAGTCTAAGCGGCGCGAGGCGCGGCAGCAAGCAGGAAGGGTTCCTTCGAAGGCTCCACGAATCGAGTGGCGCCTCAGGGTTCGACGCCAGCGAGAGAAACAACCGTGAGAAAAAGCCTTTTCAAACCGAGTTCGCGGCCGGCGGGATTGAACCATTCTTCGGGAGTGTGCGCGCCGCCGCCTGTGCCTCCTCCGCCGATGGCAACCGCGGGAATTCCGAGAGAAAGAGGCAAGTTCGCGTCGGTGGAACTGCTCTCGAGGCGCGACCGATTTCCGAGCGTGCGATCGACGCTGCGAACCGTGGCCAAAAGAGGCGAATCCGCAGGCAGCTTGCCTGCCGGGCGCGTGCCGATAGAGCGGAAGGCCAACTGCAACGCGTCGCTCGGCGCATCGCACTTAGCCAGCTCGTCGCGGAGGCCGGTTTGCATGGCGTCGCGAAGGGCGGATTCCAGACGAGCCAGCTCGGCTTCATCCTCCGAGCGCAAATCCACTTTTACGGACGCGCTCGACGGAATCGAATTCACCGAAGTGCCGCCGTCGATTACGCCGAAATTATAGGAGCTGCGCGGGTCAGTGGGCACGCGGACCGCGGAGAACTGCACGATGCCGCGCGCGATTGCGGTGATCGGATTTGGCTCGCCAAAATCGGACCAGCTGTGCCCTCCCGGACCGGCGACGCTGGCTTCCAGACGGCGGGAAGCGATGCCTTGCGTGGTGATGTAGTCCGTCGCGGGGCCATCCACTGCGATGACCGCAGAGAGGCGCGAGCCGTAACGATCCACCAGCGCGCGAATGCCGCGCAGATTTCCTTCGCCCTCTTCGCCCACGTCGCCTGCGAGAACGACCGTTTTGTTGGTGCGAACTTGCGATTCGAACAGCGCGCGCGCCAGGCCCACCAGCGCCGAAATGCCGGCGCCGTTGTCCGAGATACCCGGCGCAACCAGGCGGTTGCCGTCGCGCCGGACCTGCACATCCGTACCCTGCGGGAAGACGGTGTCGATGTGGGCGGCGAGAAGCACAACGCCGTTCGGATCCGAACCGCGGCGCTCCGCTACCACATTGCCGGTGGTATCAATGCTGACGTGAAAGCCGCTGGCGGCGAAAAGTTCCTTCAGCGCTTCGGCACGGCGGGACTCGCCAAACTCAGGCGCGGGAATTTCGGTCAGGTGAATCTGCTGGTCCGTGACCCAGGCTGCGGACTTGTCGATCCAAGCCAAGCCGCGGGCGCAGCGCGGATCCTCCGCAAGCTTGGCGGTGCTGTCTTCGGTGGCGCGCGCGGACAGGGTGGCCATCACAAGGAAGATACAGCAGATGAGTGCGGGTTTCACGCGATTCGTGCGGCGGATTTCAGCGCCAATCGTCCAGGATGTAGACTCCGGCCCGATTGTAACCGGAAGCTGCGCCGCCTGTCTCCATAGCGACGCCCTGCATCTCGGTGCGAAATCCCCTGGCGAGCATGGCAAGGAATGCCTCCCGTCGCGCCAGATTCACCCCGGCGGTGATCTTTGGGGCGTTGACGGAGTGCGCGAACCCATCGATAGCGTCGAGTAAACGCACAAAGCTTTCCGCCGAGCGGACCGTTGGACGGACAGCAGCGAACTTCACATAGCACACGCCTGAACCGGCTTCGGTGTTAGGGCCGGAGTGGCAAACGGCAAACGCGTCGAGGCGCGCCAGGCCCCAGACGAGAAGTGTGTCGCCCAGCTTCTGATCCGAGACGGCGCGAATTTCGCGTTCGAGGTCGAGCCCGGCAAAGTTTGCATCCGTTACCTCGCGGCAGGCAGCGAGCAGGTATGAACGGTCCGATGGCGCGGCTTGCGAAAAGCGAATTGCGCGATCCGCTCGCTCCGCTCCAGCGTGTGTTGGCTGCGACGAACCATCAAGCTGTTTGGCCATGGCCGTAACCAGATCACGAGGCCAGAAACCGAACTTTTGATAGAGCGCCATATGTTTCGGGCTGTTCGCGAACGTATATAGGCCGAGGTGTCGGCTGCCCCAGCGGCCGAAAATTTCCATGGTCGGCGCGAGTAGCTGCTGGGCCACGCCGCGATTCCAGTAGTCCGGCGTCACAGTGAGAGGACCGAAGAAACTGAAGCTGCCCCAATTTGTCGCGAAATTCGAACCGATCAATTTTCCCGCATGCTCGGCAACGAGAGCCGCGGATGGGTCGGCACGCCAGCGCGTTCGCGCAAAGTCGCTGTCCGACGGGCGGCGTGGATCTTCCGGCGGCAATCCGAGGAAGGTGGCAAAGGCCAAGCGGACGATGCGGGCAGCTTCCGCAAGGTCGCTCTCGACCATCGGCCGCACGATGAGTTCACTCCCAAGCGAGGGAGACGCCATAACGCCATTAGAACGTTGAAGAAGCGCTATGGCAAGCCGGAACTAACCGTACGGGCCGTAGGACAGATCAGCTAGCTGGCTGCGGGGGTATGAACCAGCGAGAGAATTTCCGATTCGGTGAGCGTGTGCGAAGATTGCTTGGCAGCGGCGAAGATGCGCTCGACGACTTCGTCGGTGGCGTCGATTCCATGCTTGCCAAGCCAGAAGACCACGTTGGAGCGGCCGCTCATTGGGCCGATTTCGATTACCTGTTCGAGACCGAACAGATGCGCGGGCACGCCGCTGTAGATTGCATCGGCAAGCGCGAGGTCGCCCTTCTTGTAAGCCTTGGCGATCGCTGAGGCGTGCACGCCCGTGGCAGTGCGGAACGCATCGGCGCCGACGACAGGGTAATTCGGCGGAATCACCGTGCCAGTGGCGCGCCCGACCGTCTCCGAATATTGC
>JASHRI010000209.1 GCA_030037435.1 Candidatus Acidiferrales bacterium
CAAAAGCCTGTGATTGTCTGCCGTCATGCGCGCCTTCCGATAACGTCCGCATAGAAGTACCGTATGGCGGCATGGCGGGTCAAGCGACTTGGGTGCCTCGGCAGAGCGGGAGAAACTGGGATCGTTGGCCCGTGAGAGGAGTTTCGGTTAGAAGCATGGCCGATCGTTTGTTTTCTGTGAGTTACGTGCAATTCTAATCGAAAGGGAGTTTCGATTAGAACGACAGCAGTGACGTTTCGTTTTCGCTCGCGGTGCCCGAGTAATGCTGCTTGCTGCGTCACTGTGCCTCTCCTTTCCCGCCTGCCATAGAGACACACGTCGCGTGTGTGCCGCTGGATGCGTTCAACGCATGTTATTCGCGGCCAGCAGCTTCAGCGCGAACAACAAAAACAAACCAAGTTAGCGTGAGGCGCAGTCGGTGTCAATTGTGGGAACTACGTAGATGAAAGTTACACGCGCCAAGACCACTCCTGGAGAAGACGACTGCAACACCTTTCGGAGAGATGCTTCCGCGATCCTCGCCGGATCGCTTCCCGCCTGCGGCGAGACGCAGGCGCTACACAGGCGTGCGGCGAGGCCTCGCTCGGCGGATTAATTCGGCATGCGGAGGACGGGCTTGATGGTTTTGCCGGTGGTGGAGTCCTCGAAGGCTTCGGCGATTTTTTCGAATGGATAGAACTTGATGAGACGGTCGTAGGGGAAGCGGCCCTGGCGGTAGTAGTCGATCAGCATGGGGATGAAGAGGCTTGGAGTAGTGTCGCCGCCGAGAATTCCGCGCAGCGCGCGGCCTCCACTGAGCAGATGGAACATATCCGGCGCGAAAGCTCCTTGCGGCGGCGCGACGAATCCGGCGACGCCAAGGTTCGCGAGGCAGGCGAGAGCCTGGGTGTAAACGGCGGGCGCATTCGCGGTGTTCAGCGTGTAATCGACGCCGTAGACGGTCATTTCGCGGATCAGTTTCGCGGCGTCGGCGGTGGAAGCGTCGATTGTATCGGTGGCGCCGAGTTCCTTTGCGAGCGCGAGTCGCGAAGCGACCACATCAACGGCGATGATGCGCTGCGCGCCGACTAGGTGCGCGGCCATCACAGCGCTGAGTCCCACGGAACCTGTGCCGAAGATGGCGATGGATTGCCCCGCGCCGACGTTCAAGGAATTCAGGACCGCGCCTGCGCCCGTCTGAACGCCGCAGCCAAGCGGCGCGAGGATTTCGAGCGGAATGTCCGCAGGGACCTTGATCGCGCAGCGCTCGTCGGCGAGTGAAAAGGTGGCGAAGGACGACTGACCGAAGAAGCGGGCATAGACGCGGTCGCCATCTTTCGATAGCGGGCTCGTGCCATCGGGACGCAAGCCGCCGAAGTTGCGCGGAAGCACTTCGTAGCAATAACTGTGGGCGTTGCGCTTGCAGCTTGGACATTCGCCACAGAAATTCACGCTGAGCACGACGTGGTCGCCAGGAACGAGGCGCGAGACGCCGGGGCCGACGCGTTCGACGATGCCTCCGCCTTCGTGGCCGAAGACGAAAGGGCGCAGGCCGGGACGCGCGTTGACTCCTAGATCGGTGTGGCAGATGCCGCTGGCGACGATGCGGACCAGGATTTCGCCGGGGCGCGGGTCTTCGATGTCGAGCGTTTCAATCTGCGGGTAGCGTGCTCCTTCGCGCGAGACGGCTGCCTGGATTTTCATTCGGTGTTTCCTTGTGAATTTGTCGCATCCGGCGCGACGGCCGGAAGGCGACAACCTAACAACATCGGGAGCGGGAAAGCAACGGGTGATTGGATGCCGAGGCATGATCGACGCCGTCTTCTTGCATTACTGCAGCCGTATTGCTTACTTCAGCATACCAGGTGGGAAACCGGTGGTTATAGGAGAGCGCGTCACATTAGGATGCGCGAGGTAGGGTCGAGATCGAAATTTGCGGCTTGGAGGTAAGTAATATGTGGAACATCCGCGCCATGCTCATTGCCGTCTTCGCGTTTGGCTTTGCTGCACTGGCGGTTAGTTTTTTTGGGTTCTCTACTGGCTCATACGGGGCGATCAGTCCTAATTTCTCGGGAGCTTATACGCTAACAAAGGCCGAAGGCTACCAGCTCGCGGAGGGACACGTCTACACGATGAGCGTTGTTGAAACGGATTCTTCCATTCAAGTAACGCGGGGAGGAACTCAGCAGATGTCCACTAGCTATCCGCTGAAAGGCCACAGTAAATGTGCAACTATGATTGCGGCGTTTCTTCCTGGCGCGGCTGTTTTCGGCAAGGGCCATCCACTGATGCAATTTCCAGGCGCTTCATCGATTCAACCAATTGGCACTTGCGGCGCGAAATGGAAGGGAGAGCGGCTAACTTTGCAAAGTGATGCTTCAGTTCCGATCAACGGTTCTGATGTTCCGGTCACGCTTACGGAACAGTGGCAGCTCTCCCAGGATTCGCACACGCTGCGAATTCAATACGATCTCACGATCACGAGCCTGTCTCCCCCTACGCGAAGCTTTGTGGTTTACTACGAGCGAAATTAGTGGATATCCTCGATTCCAGGGGATTGCTTCTGGCTAGGGTGTGTCGTTTCATCTCGTTCCGATAAGCTTGCGCTGTCGAAGTAGCGCGAGGGCGGAAGGTGTAATCCTGATGATGCAGTTCCGCTGGACTTGCTCTCTGACGACAAGTCCGCGGTCGTTGGCGTCCTCCCCACGGGCAGTCTGGGGCACGATGTGCGCCGCCTTCATCACCTCTTCGTAGCTTCGGTCGCGTTTCGCCAGCCACTCGAGAAGATCGAGGATCAAGCTTTCCGTCACGGAATTGTCCATGAGACCTTGGCTCACTTTAGTTCAATACATCGGAAAGTCATTGGCAGACGTCGGCGGAGCCTCTTGCGTTATAGCCCTTGAGGAGATCGGCCGGCAGGCCGCCGTCATTGGTGACCACTCGGCAACTGATGAGCCATTTCGCGTCGCGCTTGACGAGCCGGCCATGGTCGCTGCCCTGCTCGAGGATATGAGGCAGCGCTGTGGGGGTCTCGGAAATGAACTCAGTCCATATCAGATGGTAGGTAGCGGCGTCGCCGTGGACGGCAATACGCAAATTCGCAAAGGTGACGTTGATTTTTCCGTGGTCCGGCGGGATCGTCTTATATAGGTCGTCGATGGGCTTTCTGCCGTGACGGACGATGCCGTTGACGTCGAGGACGCCGTCGTCGGTGTAGTACGACCCGAAGGTGTGGCCCGGGGCACCACCACCGAATACCGTGTAATAGTCGGTGAGCACATCTTCGATCTGCGCGCGAGAGAGAAGATCGGAGACGGTGGCGGTGGATTCCTGCGACCATGCGAGCGGAACGAATGCAACGAGCGTTAGCACCATGGCGGCGAGCATTGCGACTGCGTACGCGTAGCTCTTGAATTTGGTCATTTCACGAGCTCCATTGAACGGCCACTGAGCGGGATCGGGTCCTGGCACACACTACACCATTCATATTTGCCGCACCAAGCAGCACATATAGGGGTCTCGACGAGTACAACGAGTGTGGGAACAATTCCGCTGCCAGGGGAGCTTCATTACGCGGCGTTGCGAACCGTGGAGACGAAGAGCATTCTATTTGCTTAGGTACTTGTGCCCCCGCAAGGACCTTTGAAAGGAACAAAACGACATGATGCTAAATATACTCGCCACGCTTTGTATGCTAGGGCTCGGGTTCATATTCATCGGTATGCCGATATGGGGAATTGTGGCGTTGTGCCAGGGCCGCAAGAGGCGATTGGCAGAACGCAATTGATGGTCCACGATTTACTTTTTAGAGAGTTTACGTAGAACCGTCCGACTGTTTCGCTCCGTAAGTTACAAGCAGGCCAGAGCTGAAGGAATGGTAGGCCCGTGCGGGCTCGAACCGCAGACCTCCACCGTGTCAAGGTGGCGCTCTAGCCAACTGAGCTACGGGCCTATTTCACCGCGACAACGCGATTCTAGCACGCCGCGCGCGACGCCGAACAGCGACGCGGCGCGCGACGCGTCTGGTTCGCTCTCTTTGCCCAGCGGACCACACGGCGCAGTGCGTGCGGGTGTATGATTTCGCGATCGAGATGCGCCGCGCTGAGAGAATCCGTTTGGCCAAGCGGAAAACCGGTTAGCCAGATGGAGCGGAAAATTTTCTGGGCGAGCTTTGCGGTTCTTGGCCTGGCGGCGGACCTGTTTCTTCCGTTCTGGTGGGCCATTGGCGCGACGATTCCGATCGTGATTTTCAGCTGGTGGCTTGCATATCGCAGCAACTGGTTTTAGGGGCGATTTGCAGCAACGCGAGAATTCGCGGGGCTCGCGGCCCTTGCCGACGCGCGGTAGTGGGTCAGTTCGAATTTTGACCCCCTGTGTTACGATCAAGAAAATTCAAACTGACCCACTACCCGGCGCGCATTGGGCTGACGCCTGAACCGAAACGAAATGCGAAGTGAGGAGTAAAATCGCGTCAATGGGGCTATGATGGCGCCCCGGGGCGGACGGCCCTGGCATGGCAGACGGCCCGAAGGCGGCAGCGAAGGAGGCAGCATGACGGTCATCAACGAAATCACCATCACCGATGCGGCGGTCGATCAGATGTCGGGCACGCCGAATCCGC
>JASHRI010000210.1 GCA_030037435.1 Candidatus Acidiferrales bacterium
AATCACGGTCGGTCACGACGCCGACCACTTTCTGCTGAGAATCCAGGATGGGCAGGAGGCCGCAGTTCTGATTCCACAGAATTTCTACCGCAGCGCCTGCATTCGTTTCTAGGTTGCAACTGACCGGCGTCGCTACCATTACGTCCTTCACTTTCATCGTCAGTCTCCTTGTATGGACCGTATGCTCAATTCCTCAAATCACCTGTTAGCCTGGCTTGCGGTTACGCGGCGGAACGGTTACTTTTGACTCCATCCGCCGTTAGCACATTTTCGATGTCGGGATCGGCCAGTTCTGGTCGAACTCTCAGGATGACCCCGGTGTTTTCCTTGTAAGCGAGAGTGAAAACATGGGCGCAACGCTGACACAGCCAGAAATGTCGTACCCCGTGAATCCCCGCCGGCGAATCGTCAGCCACTTTCTGTGGCGCCGCGGCCGAAGATCGCCGGAACCGGAAGAACTTGCCGCCCTGGCGCCAGTCGAAGGACACAGGGCAAGCGGGATTCGCACATTTAGCAGCTTCGAGGAGCGCAGTTCCTTGCTTGCCCTTGCCACTCAGCAGAGCCCATTCGCGATCAGCCTGAAGCTGCGTTTTTCCTTGCTCTTCCAAGTGAGCAATCGTAACTTGCAGCCACTTCCTCACGGCCTCTTCGATCTCCTGGTCGTCGGCATGGCGATACAACGAATCCAGGGTCTCTCCCGCGGCATTGAGCGGAATATGCCGGCAGGGATGCTTGCCCGAGCGAAATTCGGGGGGAACGAGCTGCATCAATGAGCAGTCACCGCATGATCTGGGATTAACTTCGTAGTCGTGACTCATGCAGTTCGGAGAGTCCTCAAAGACATAAACGGGTCGCCATGACTGCCCCGGTGATCGGGCGTATCCGCCCTCGTCTAAGAATTTTAGTTCGGACTTTAGAACGTCCAAGAGGTCGCGTTCGTCGCGTTGCATGTTGCACCTCCATGGATTCACTATCTTCGCGTGTCGTAATCGTTGCGGTGATCCAAGTCACGCTCCAATGTGCGTGCTATCACAGGCGAATTTCTGTCGTCGGAGTAGCAATGAAACCAGGGAAGCGGGTGTGAAAGGCCTTCTCAGGAGGCAGGCCGTGGCCTATCGGCTGCTGGTGATACGAAAGAAGCGTCGTATAATGCCCTCTGCCGCTCCTATGAAAACGCCCTACGGCCTGGAAATCATCGAAAGCTGCCTGTCTTGCCCTATGGCGAAAGACAGGTTGTTTTGCGACCTGCCCAGACAGGTGCTAGAGGGTCTCGATGCAATTTCGTCCTCGGCGACATATCCAAAGAGTGCAGTCCTATTCGTCGAAGGACAAGATCCACGTGGAGTGTTCGTTATTTGCAATGGCCGCGTGAAGCTGTCTGCAAACTCCGCTGATGGAAAATCGTTGATTCTGCGCATCGCTGACCCCGGGGAAATAATCGGCCTGCCAGGCACGATATCCGGAAAACCATACGAATTGACGGCGGAAACACTCGAACCGATCCAAGCGAATTTCATTCCACGAGATGCGTTCCTGAAGTTTCTAAGAGAGCATGGGGAAGCAGCACTTCGTGTAGCCGAGATGCTAACTGACATTTATCATGCGACATATCAGGAAGTTCGCTATCTCGGTCTATCAGGTTCAGCAGCAGAGAAATTAGCTCGCTTCGTACTCGACCACGCCGCCGAACACGGACAGGCCGCGAATCAGAGAGCCGTGCGAACGCACTTGACGCTCACACACGCCGAAATCGCCGAAAGGATAGGCTCTTCCCGGGAAACCGTCACGCGACTATTTTCGGACTTTAAGCGCAAGCGTCTGCTGGAAATTCACGGCTCCACATTGATAATCACAGATAAAGCCGGCCTAGAAAAGATAATACAGGCATAACTACAATCTTTCCTTTCCCCGGAGTTCCTGTTTCTGATTTGGGCTGGAGCATTTACCTCCTCGATAACATAGCTGTCAGTCGCACTCGATGTCAGATATAGTCTCGCCAACGCAGAGCACGAGGAACCTATAGACCCTGTCTCCCGGTAAAGTGAGTTTCGACATGAAAACGGCGGGGAAGCTTCTTGGCGTGGTCGTGCTTGTCTTGCTCTGTGCGCTAGTAGCGCTCCGTGTCTCGGGCCTTAATCCTCACGACAGGATCCCCGGTTTGTGGCTCACAGGAACTCTCGCCACGGTTCCCGTGACAGACTGGTCGTTCACCGACAAAATCGAGACAGGCGCGCTTCAGACGAACACCTGGTATTTGCTTCCGCATTCGGTGACCACCTGGTTTACCGCTTACAACGGACGGCTTTACCTGGACACTTACAACACCGCTGAGCAATGGCCTCGCAATGTTGCCCGTGATCCCCACGTCCGTCTCAAGATTGGCAATCAATTGTTTGATCGCACCCTCGTGCTCGTCACCGATCCGGCTGAGAGAGAGGGTGTGATCCAAGCCCGAGCGAAAAAATACAAGCTGCCTCAGCCTGTTCCGGCGGGAGTATCGATGACGGTCTATCGCGTCACACCAGACTAGTCGTAAGTCGCCGTGTTTGGCAGGACCGCGGAAGCAGCTCACCCAACAGCCAATTAGGGTAGATCCGGTGAGCTGACGCTGGATGTCCCCAAAGTCTACGCAGTCCCTAGGGAAAAGCCCGTTTCATAATTCTTTGGCAGGACAATCTCGAGGCCATATCGCGGGCTGACATCGAGCATTCTTTGTATGTCGCTGTAAGGAACTTCCGCGGCTGGCGGCAACGTCATCGCCAGCGCCGGCACGCTGAATTCCTTGAACCATCCGTCCATTCCGGCGGGAGTGACAAGGATGAGAACCCGCAACTCGGCCGAATCGATCTCGAACGAGTGAACCACGTGGCGCGGCACGGTGACCATTGTCCCAGGTGTTGCCTTGACCGTGCGTTCGCCAGCGGAAACGGTCATCTCGCCTTCCAGCACGTAGAAGGTTTCCTCTTCCCGATGATGGATGTGCGGAGGCGGAACATTGCCTTTTCTGGCGACTCCTTCGATCAGCGCGAACTGCCCCTGCGTGTTTTGGGCTGTCGCCGGGAAGGTCATCAGCCAACCGCTGTACCAGACGGACCGATCCAAGGACCGCCGTCCTCGACCAACGGCGTTTGATTCGTTGAATTTCACGTCTACTGCGATCTGCGTTGCCATGATGGACTCCTTTTGGTAAACGCTGTTTACCATGGCAAAAGGTAAACTCCATTTACTTAGGATGTCAAGCGAAAAATGTCGAGATCAGTTAAAACCGAAGACATGCTCATCGGGGCGTTGCTGCGTGTCCCCAGGCAGGCAGTTCAACGGCGCATTATAAAAAGAGCTTAACGCAGCCGGATTCAAGGAGCTCCGCATGCCGCATATCGCAGTGCTTCAGTTTCCGGGGCCGGATGGGGTGCGTCCCGGCCTGCTCGCCGAACGCGCCGGTATGAGCAAGCAGGCCATTAACCAACTCCTGCGAAGGCTCGAGGCGTTCGGGTATATCGCCCGCTCAGACTCACCCAATGAGGGCCGCCCACGCGTCGTTCGGCTAACGAAACGCGGTCATGCCGCATATGCAAAAATCCACGACATCCTTCGCGACATCGAGCGGGAATGGAGTGCCGAGCTCGGTCCCAAGCACTTTACCGGGTTAAAGGAGTTGCTTCTTCGCGTTTGGGTGAGTCCGTTGAGTAACCGAATGGACGAGTAACGCGCTTACCGAACAAGTGGAATCGTGAGATCGGGCGAAAGCTTCTCGTGAGCTAGGCTTCGAGCAAAGAACGCATCGCACGACGCACGAAAGGATGACATCAAAAAGGAGCGCAAAGGATGGAGGGCTTGGTACAGTCTGCTTACCTCCCCGTCGGCACGAGGCGCTTCAACTCTTCGGTCCAGTTCAGCACGACGTTGATCTGGGTTGGCGCAGCTTGCGCTTGCTCGACGGGCTTGAGCATGAGGAATCGTTGGCCGTCAGGAGAGATGTCGTAGAAGGGAAAGGTTCCGTTAGTCGGCACATACTGTCCCTGAAAAAGCATCCGTGGTTTGCCTGCAACGAAACTGGGCCGAGTCTCGATGTCCACGGCCATCATTTTGTCTCCGCTGCGGTAGAACAGCTCTCGTCCACTGCGATTCCAGACCGGCTCCGTGCCGCCGTCCGTCGAGATTTGCCACTTGCCGCCAGGGCCCGGATAGCGCTGCGCGTAAACTTCATAGCGGCCCGATTCATTCGAGATATAGGCCAGCCAGTGCCCATCGGGGGAAAATTGTGGTACGCCTTCGTTGAACGGTGTTCGGAGGAACGGTAGTGCCTTCCTGTCGCTTATCCGCAGCACCCAGATGTCATATCCTGTGGTGGGATTGACTTCAATGTAAGCCAGCAGTTGCCCATCCGGGGACCAGGAACCCGGAACCTGAACGTACTCACTGGTCGTCAACGGCTCCAGGCCTCCACTGCCGTCGGCCAGTTGGCAGAAAATGTTCGGCGGCCCTTCCTTGTTTGATTGAAACGCGATTCGCTTGTCATCCGGTGTCCAGGACGGGATGACGTTCGAATTCCCCTCAAACGTTAATCGCGTCAACCTGTCTTGGGCGAGATTGTACAGCCACAGTTGAAGTCCATGGTCCACGATGGTCACGGCTACCTGCCGGCCGTCCGGGGAAAGCCGCGGGTAG
>JASHRI010000211.1 GCA_030037435.1 Candidatus Acidiferrales bacterium
CTTTCCCGCTTAACCGCTCGATGATTTCGATCATCGGGCTCTCGCGTAAATCATCGGTGCCGGGTTTAAAACTGAATCCCAGGATGCCGATCCGCTTGTTGCCCTTCTCCATGATCAACTCCAGGCCTCTGGCCACCTGAAGCTCGTTGCTAGGCAAGATCGCTTTCAGAATCGGCAGCTCCAGGTCATGCAATTTCGCGGAATAGGCTAGGGCGCGAAGATCTTTCGGCAGACAAGAACCTCCAAACGCAAAGCCTGGCAAAAGGTAAGCCGGAGAGATGTTGAGCTTGGTATCTTTCAAAAAAATCTCCATGGCCTTGTGCGCATCTACCGAAAAGGATTTGCAGAGCCTGCCGATCTCGTTGGCAAACCCGATCTTCAGCGCATGCCAGCTGTTATCGATGTATTTGATCATCTCGGCTGTTTCCAAATCAGTGCGGATCATTGGCACGTCAAGGTTTCCGTAAAGAACCGACAGGGGATCGCCGCTATTGCAATCCAACTCTCCCACCACCGTTTTCGGCGGACACCGAAAGTCTTTTACAGCCGAGCCCTCGCGTAGGAATTCGGGATTGTTGCAAACTCCAAAATCGATTCCGGCCTTCTTTCCTGAGCTCTCTTCCAACACGGGGATAATGATCTTCCGCATGCTGCCCGGCAGGATAGTGCTGCGGATCACTACCGTGTGCCACTGCTGTTTGTCTCTCAGCGCTCGCCCGATTTGCTCGCATACGTGTCGAACATGCACTAGGTCGAGATTGCCGTTGATCTGGCTCGGCGTGCCCACGCAAACGAATGACAATTCTGAATTATCGATAGCTTCGGCGGCCTGGCTGGTCGCTCGCAGCGTGCCGCCTTCCACGGCCTTGGCGATCAGTTCTCCGATTTCGGCTTCAATAATCGTCGATTTGCCGGCCTTGATCAGGTCGACCTTTGTTTGTACAGGATCGACGCCGATCACCTGATGGCCATCTTGCGCGAGGCACCCGGCGCATACGGTGCCGACGTAACCTAGACCGAAGATACTTACTCTCAAAACTGTGCTCCTTCCCGCTAGTTTCTATTTTGACCGGTGCGATATAGAAGCAAGCAGAAACTTCTGAAAAGCTGCGATGCTGCCCATCGATGCATTGGGGTGGCGTCCCACCCCACAAGTAATCGCCGGCTTCGAAACGAGCCGTCACGCGTTTGCCACGAATGCAAAAGATCGTTGATGACAGTCGACAAGCGGTGATCCAACTCGGGGAATCGCCCCCTCAAGAGCACCGCTAAGTTGACGCATTCCGCGTAGTCGTAAAGCTCCCGCCGGTATACGGTAAGCCGAGGCCGGCGCGAAAATGGTTTGGGCAAGCCGTCGCTGTCGAACAAGTTTTTCACGTAATACGAGACGCCCTTTTCAATCGCCTTGGTGCAAGCTGGGCAGCCGGTCATTTCTTCGATCTTTACAAGCGCTTTCAGAACGAAACAGGTATGAAAGTGGTCGATGAAATTCCTTTTACCGTCGATTGCGTAAAACCAGGAGCCGTCGGCGTTCTGACATTCAATGACGAAGTTCAAGTTCCTCCGCGCTGCTTTTCGGAATCGCTCCTCCGAAAAATCCTCAGCCGCACGTGTTAGTAAGAAGGCCCGATATGCGTTCGCATTTACAACGCCTGTGGATTGCTTCGGGTCCGGGGTGTACGAACAGGTCGACGCGCTCGCAGAGGTCTCGAAATCACGATAGTCCTCAAGTCCATGCTCCGCTATGGACTTCATGATCTGGATCCATTCCTCTTTCTTGTCGAGTAGCCACACTTCCCGGAAGGCTTCGTACACATACGGCACCGTCGTGATAAGGGGTGTGCCTTCCCGAATCGTGCCGCGTACCGTCTCCCAATTAAAAGGATATCCCCAGCAATAGTTCTCGTAATCTGGGCACCGGGTGCTTTTCAGAACCTCGAGGAAGTGGACAGCTTTTTCATAATACTCTGCCCGATCAAGAGCCCGTGACAAAAAAGCGAGTCCCATAGCGAAGTGAGCATCGGCGATCGGGAATCGTTGCCGTTTCGAAAAGAATCGGCGAGACCCGGGCGCGAACGCTTCGCAGAAAATGATCGGCGCCACCGCCATCGTTCCTAGCAGCTTATTTTTGTAGTAAAGAGCCTTCGCATTTCGCGTTAAATCGCTGGCGTAGAAGGTCTGAAAATCGTAAGACGTCTCTCCGTACCGGCCGAGCCAATCCACAAACCTGAGCACAGTGCTGCGGATGCGCTCGACGGGAAGCGCCGCAGAGTCAGTTTGGTTACGAACACTGGTCGTGGTTGTCAAAGCGATGACCTGCCGATAAATACGAAGCGGAATTACTGGAGCTCGCCACTACAATCGATTGGCGATTGTGGCTAGAATCTGTCCAAAACCTTCTCCACGGCTGTTGAAATTCGCGAGAGTAGCCCACGTCTTGAATTTCCAGTAATGGCCATTCGGCGGAACTTGGAAACGCGCGTTGATATCAAGCGTCCTGCCACCCCACTCATTTAGAAAACAATAATCGAGCGCATCGCTCGTGCAGGCGATGTCGCACTTTGCGCGAGGTGCACGGTTCGGTTGAATACCCGAGGACGAGATCCTCAGCGTCGCGTTCAGATCATCGACATGGACCAGCACCGCAGGGAACATGCGAATGATCCATCTGTTCTTTTTCTTCAGATTGTCGACGAACTTACCGCCGTGAGAGGTGAGTGTTTCCAGAGGAATACGCTTTGAGCCATGAATGAACCCTTTGGCAAGCACTTCCTCTCGCGCGTCGATGTACTTCTGGATGGCCGAGGACACTTCGGGTGGATCGAAGCCAAGGTCCCACCGGTCCCCGGGGAAAAACGCCACCGGAGTGACTGACGTCTCCTCGCGGATGAATTTAACCGCGGCGTCGATTGTCGTCATATCCTCATTGAGAAAAAAGTTTTCCTGATGGCTGAAATATACAAAGCTCGCAAACGGGAGGACATACTTGGGGCGGAAGGTGTCGATCTGAGTTTTCATCCAGCCAAGCTTTTCCGCTGCGGCCGCAGCGGCGGCTGCGTGATCGCCGAGGTTACCAACCCAGTTCGCATACGAAAATTGCGTGGCAAGGAGTTGTACCGGGCCAACCAGGTCCAAGATCTTTTGACACTGTTTTTTCGATGTAATCACACAGTCGTTTACGTTGAGAATCAGACCGTCCGGTGTTCGTTCGGCAATCCAGGAATCGCCATTATCGTGTGGTGTGCAAACGATCTCCAGGTCAGGCGCAACCTTGATCCACTGGTTGGGTTCCAGCTCAATTACTTCTTTGAAGGCTGCCGACTTACAGAATTTTGCCACCCTGTGATCGATTGAGTTTTGGTACAGAACGGTTATTTTTGCCCTTTGGTCCGGTGGAATCGCTTTCAGATTGGCCGGGCTGAAGTGGTCGGGGTGCTCGTGTGAAAACCAAATGTGTGTGATCGATTTGAAGTCTTCGGCGCCGAACTTGCTCGGCACCAGCAAATCCCAACCACAATCGAAGGCTGGTCCATCAAGCCACGGATCATGCAGCAACGACGTTTGTCCGACCCTGAGAACGTATGAGGCATGATTGACGAATTCTAAGATCGCCATGTCAATGTACCCGTCTTAACTCGACTCATCGGCCGAAGTTCCAATAGTGCTGTGCGGACATCACCGATCAACTCGGATCCACAAACAGCCGGTGCGCGAGCTCCAACGTAAGGAGTCTGTGTATTTCCGTTGTGTAGTTCCGGTTGCCCTTGATGTGGGCGTCCACGATCGCGCGGACCGCCTTGGGTTCTACGTAAGGCCTTACAAGCGACCGCCGGTCGAAGAGAATATCGCGAACGTATTTCGCCAGCTGATCGCGGTACCACACGCGAAAATGAAAGATCTTATGCCTTCCTAGCCAAATGCGTTCCAGATGTAGCGGACGAAAGACGTGGTCGATTTGCGCGACCCACTGTGGCATACCGATATCATACGCATATTCCGCCTTGAACAGGAATTCGAGAAGGGCGCGTGAAAATTCGTTGTGGCCGCCGCGGCCGCGATCCGTACGTAGCGCCCCGAGTGCCGGATTGCCCTCTCGTACCAATCTGAAGCGAGCCTCCTCGTTCACCATCGAGTTGGGTGCCTTATAGACAGTCTTGACGAAAGCGTTGTCCAGGTACGGAGAGCGAACCGCGACTTGCGTTTGTTCCAATCCGAGCACGCCGTAGTGGTGCCAAGGCGATTGATGGAAAGCAACGAAGCTAACGGGATGTCCGCGACGAGCTGCGTAGTAAGTTGATTTAGCTTCATCAATCTGCCGCGACACATCGAGTTGATACAAACCGGCAATGGGTTCCTCAGCCTTGAACATTACCGCGCCCTGCATGATTTCGCTGCCATACGTGCCCACAATCCGCACGGGCGCGATCTCTCTCACTTTCTCGTTCACGTACAGGTCCGGCGAACGGCTAAGGTCGACGCACGCGTCGCTCATGAAAACAGATCGCTCCGCATAATGCGGAAATTTCGAGAGGAATTCATCGCCCGCGACGATGTCTTGATGCTGCTGGTGGCATATTTCCGCGACGCGTCGCGCCAGTTTTACGTCTTGGTTGTCGCGATACATGCTCGCGAATGTGTAGCAAGGAAGCGAGTCGGGCTCGGCTTTGTGCCAAGCCATAATAATGCGCGTGTCCAGCCCGCCGGTGAGCGAAACACCCGCTCGCTCGTGGCCATTGAAGTATCGCGGCAGCCGTTCAACAAATACATTTCGAAGTTCCTCATAATACGCTTCTGGCTGGATCGGTTCCTGCTGCTCCCATTCTTTCGGATCGAAATAAACGTCCTTGTTTTCCAGAGCGCCGGCACGAAAAGTCCAAGCCGATCCTGGAGGCAGAAGGCGAAGGTTCGGAAAAAGAGTGCGGTTCTCAAGCACGCACCCGCAAGTGATAAACTCCGCAAGCGCCTTCCGGTCAATGGCGCGCAGTTCCGGGCACACGCGAAGGATCGCTTTCGCCTCTGACGCGAAATAAACTCCGTCTTTTCCTTCGTAGTAATAAAGCCGTTGCAGGCCGTAACGGTCGTTGAAGAGTAGCACGGTTCCGCGCGTGCGGTCCGCCACCAGTCCATGAAAACGACCATTCAGTTGCTTCGGGAAGTCGTGCTCCTCCTCGTAGCGATGCACCAGATAAGAGGCTGCATTCGAGTCAATGGAATGGCCGCGTTCCTTCAAGCTTGTGACGAGCCCGGGTTCCGGGAATTCCTCGCCCGAAAAAATCAACGTAACGTCGCCCCGCTCGTTGTGCACGGGCATCGATTCCGCGAACGAACCCTGTCGTGCGGACCAACCCACGTACACACCTTGTTCGGGATCTACCCAGCTACCGGAGGTGTAAAACCGCTCGTAATAAATCGCTGCCGTCATCTCCCGCAATTGCGCTTCGGCTCGTTCACGCGACGCTTTTGAAATTAAACCAATGATTCCGGGCAAAGAAAGTCTCCCTAAAGCGATTCCGCCCGGAGTTGGAATTTGCGTCGGTACCAGGCGGCTCGGACGTCGCGCAGTTTTGCGCCAACCGTTTCTGGCACCAAATCTAGCAGCGGTCGGTGGAAACCCATCTTGAAACAAAGCGAACCCCAGCGGCTCAGCGGTACGTAATATCGCGGTAGGTCAACTCGTTCGAAGCCGTTTCGTACTTTGAAGTCACTCAACGAGCTCCGCGTTTTTTTCCCGTAGGCGAACTTTGCGTATACGAGATAGCGAATTCCGCGATCAGCGCACCACCGCACGGCTTGCATGAGCAATGCATTCGTCGGTGACTTATCTTTTTCTTCTAGCAGAGACATGATGTGCATAATACCGGCCTGAGTATTTGAATCGTCGACGGTCATCTTAATGAACCCGATCAGCCTGCCCTGGTCAAAGGCGCCGATAAACACGCTAGAATCCAGATACGTGGCGCTCATCTGCCGTACCACCTCCAAGGTCTTGCCGTAATGCGGAAAAGGCCGGCCCTGGCGAATCGGTGTCTCGTTGTAAATCTGCCATATCCCTGTCACTAGCTGGTCGCCAAATGGCGTCTCGCGGACGACCACGCCTTTTTTTTCGGCGAGTCGAGCTTTGTTCCGCGTCTTGACCCCGATTTGCTTCCACCAATGGTCAAAAGTAGACACTGATAGGACAGCCGAATTATCCATTTCATATGGATATGGATATTTCGGCGCGGTGTCAGGCAATTTTTGCAAAAAGGAGAAAAGATCAATTCCCAGCTTAGATTTACGCAATTCCGAGAGAACGGGCTCGGGATTCTCAAGAAATTTGAAGTCATCCGCATCAAGATGCGCTATGCGGCATAGTCGACCTGCTACTTGCAGATCCCTGTTTTCGAATTTCAAGCTTGCCCTCGTATCCTAGAAAATACGCGTGAACCGCAGCCTGCTAGGCAACATCGGTTGACAAAGCGCGCTGGTGGGAAACCACCGCGGTTTCTTCGTGCGCGCGGAGCCATTCTTCAAACACCACCAAGCTAAACAGAATCTTATGGTGATCTTGCCGGCCTGAGGCGTGCAGCTCGAAGAGGCTCCGGACTGGTGAGGGGAGAAGGAACTCGTACATCCTTGAGCTCGGGTCGAGCAACACGTCAGCCATTTTGCTGCTCTTCGCATCGCGGAACCAATCGTCGACCACGTTGCCGGCGAATCCTCGCTTTCGGCGTTTCAAAAACGACTCCGGCATATACGAGCGGCACACCTGACGGTGCAACCATTTCCGCGAGCCGTTTCTGACCTTCAGGTTCGCGGGCAGCCTCTCAACGTACTCGACGATTTCCTTATCAACGAACGGGACGCGAAGCTCAAGGCTGTGGGCCATTGAAAGCTTGTCGGCATACATCAGCAGCTCGTCTGGAAGTGTCGATCGAACCTCCAGGTACTGAAGCCCCCCCAATTCGTCGGTTTCAGTCATCAGATCGGCCAAGTTCGCCCAGGATTCCAGAATCGCGTCGCCTGAGTTGGGCTCCAAAACGCCGTCTCTAAAGAGTCTATCGACCTGAGATCCCGGCAGAATCGACAGCACATTCTGGTACCTTCGCATCCGATCGCTGATCGCCAAAGAATTCACGCCTCGTTTTAGCGTCTCATTCCTCGGCAACGCGGCGACCGCGGACTCAATGGAACCGCGCACCCACGTCGGGAGATGCTCCCACATCGCGCCATAGCGAACCCCCAGGTGACGACGATAGCCCCCAAACAATTCGTCCGGCCCCTGGCCGACCAAGGCAACTTTGACGTCCTGGCGAGCGCGCTGGCAGACGAAATACATCGGTACCACCGAGGAAGCGGCAATCGGTTCTTCCAACGCCCCGACAATTTTTGGGAGGGCCTCGTCGAACATCGACCTGGTGATTGTGACGGATGTGTGCTTCGAGCCCAACACGCGAGCCGTTTCTGCCCCATCCGTCAATTCATCGTCGGCATAGCTGGAGCCGTAACCTACGGTGTAGGTGGGCCACGCGCTGCCCGCGAGGTTCATTAGCGCTAGCAACAACCCCGAATCAATCCCGCCGCTCAAAAGCAATCCGACCGGCACGTCACTGATGAGCTGCCGTTTTATTGCGCCCTTGTACAGAGACAGTAATTCTTCTTTGGCCTCATCAGGGGACTTCACCGGAGCGAAAGGGGCGGGCTTGAACCGATACCATTGGCTAATTTCGCAGCGACCGCGCTCGGCCACCAGCTTCGATCCCGGCGCAAGTTTGTTCACTCCCCTGTACATCGTGAAAGGAGATGGAGTGAAACGGTATCGAAGAAAAAGATTCAGAGATGTCGGATCAAGTTCCGTACCTTCGGACATCACTGCGCGGACCGGCCGGATCTCCGAGCCGAAAGAAAGCGAGCCTTCGCTGATTCTGTAGTACAGCAGTTTGATGCCAAAGGGATCGCGCGCGAGAACAAGGCGGTTTTTTTTGACGTCCCATATGGCGAGACCGAACATACCATTCAGACGGTTCAATACCTCATCGCCCCACGTTTTGTATCCATGCAGGATGACTTCAGTATCCGAGTTGGTTCGAAACACGTGGCCAAAGCTCTCAAGCTCTCGCCGAAGTTCCAGGAAGTTATAGATCTCGCCGTTGAAAACAACCCAAACGGATTCGTCCTGATCGGACATCGGCTGATGCCCGCCCGAAAGATCGATGATCGAGAGCCTGCGGAACCCGAGTCCTAGCGGTCCAGCGAGGAAATAGCCCTCGTCGTCTGGTCCTCGATGGGCGATCGACTTTGCCATCGCCTCGATATCGGCGCGCCGAACCGGAGCTAGGCTCTCGAAATTATATTGTCCACAGATTCCGCACATAGCGATAAATCAGGCTAGGTCACGGCATGCATGCTGGTCTTGTTGCTATTCAGGTCGACCGTAGTGCCGGCCTTTCCAGATTTTAGGGCTTCGTCCCATAGATCATTCGGTGCCAGCCCCAGTTGCGCCCGATCCACGTCGCAACCGACTTTGGAAGAGCTCTACCTATGAATGACCAGTGCTCCACGTTGAATTCCCAAACCTCTTGTCGGACGTTCACAAAGCCCTTGAACAATTGAGCGGCTTCGTCGTTGTCGTACACGCGTGCTAGTGGACAGTACGGCCCGTCGGTATTCATGCTGATCCACTCCTCTTTGGAAACGGCACCTCTTTCCTTCAAAATCTTGCGGTGGCCTTCCAGTTTCCACTGATCGAACCCAGTGACAAA
>JASHRI010000212.1 GCA_030037435.1 Candidatus Acidiferrales bacterium
CCAGGGCGTGCCAGTAGGACCCGGCCGTGGGTCAGCTGCGGGAAGCCTGGTGAGCTACGCGCTGCAAATCACCGACGTCGATCCGCTGCAATACGACCTGCTCTTCGAGCGCTTCCTGAACCCCGAGCGCATATCGATGCCCGATATCGACATCGACTTCTGCATGCGCCGCCGCGGCGAAGTGATCGACTATGTGCGCCAGACCTACGGCGACAAAAACGTCGCGCAGATCATCACTTTCGGCACCATGGCCGCGAAAGCCGTGCTGAAAGATGTGGGCCGCGCGCTCGACATGCCCTACGGCGACGTCGACAAAATCGCCAAGCTCGTCCCCAACCAACTGAATATCGAACTCGAAGACGCCTTGAAACAGTCTCCGCAGCTCGATTCCATGCGCAAATCCGACGAGCGCGTGAAAGAGATGATCGAAGTCGGCTCGCGGCTTGAAGGACTTGTTCGCCACGCCTCCACGCACGCCGCCGGTGTTGTCATCTCTCCGCGCCCGCTCACCGAAATCGTCCCGCTCTACAAGTCAAACAAAGACGAAATCACCACGCAGTACGACATGAACGCCCTCGAGCGGATCGGCCTGCTGAAAATGGATTTCCTCGGCCTCACCACGCTCACCGTGCTCGACGATGCCGTGCGCCTGATTCGCCAGAATCGCGGCGTCGAGGTCGATCTCCCGTCGCTCCCGCTCGACGATTCCGCCACTTATGCGATTTTCTCGCGCGGCGACACTACGGGCATCTTCCAGTTTGAATCGCACGGCATGCGCGACATCCTGAAGCGCTATCAGCCCACGCGTCTCGAAGATCTCACTGCGCTCAATGCCCTTTATCGTCCCGGCCCCATTCAGGGCGGCATGATCGACGATTTCATCGCCCGCAAGCACGGAAAGAAAAAAGTCGCCTACGATCTTCCAGAGCTTGAGGCGATTCTTTCGGAAACCTGGGGCGTCATCCTCTATCAGGAACAGGTAATGCAGATCGCCAATCGCCTGGCGGGTTTCTCTCTCGGCGATGCCGACCTGCTGCGCCGCGCTATGGGCAAAAAGAAACCGGAAGAAATGGCCGCGCAGCGCGAAAAGTTCCTGAATGGCTGCCACGCACACAAAGTTCCCGCAAAGAAAGCTGAAAAAATCTTCGACCTGATGGCCGAATTCGCCGGCTACGGCTTCAACAAATCGCACTCCTGCGCCTATGCCCTGCTCGCCTATCAAACCGCCTGGCTCAAGACGCACTATCCCGTCGAGTTCGTCGCCGCGATGCTCACCTCCGAAACTGGCAATACCGAGAAGGTGGTGAAATACATCCACGAAGCGCGCAGCATGGGCATCACTGTCTTGCCGCCCGACGTGAATTCCAGCGACATGAATTTCACGCCCGTCGGTGATTCGATTCGCTTCGGTCTCGCAGCCATCAAAAACGTCGGCGAAAACACCGTTCGCGGAATTTTGCAGGCGCGCGAATCGCTCGGCCGCTTCACCAGCTTTTTCATCTTCTGCGAATCGGTCGACACGCGCCTGCTCAACAAGCGGGTGCTCGAAAGCCTGGTCCGCGCCGGTGCGCTCGACGGCCTCGGCGCCAATCGCGCGCAAATGACCGCGGCCATCGACCGCGCAATGGAACGCGCCCAAAAATTGCAGCGCGCTCGCGAAAGCGGCCAGCACGGCCTGTTCGGCGGTGGCGGCAGTGCCGCTGCCACCGCGCCTCCTCCCGACGTTTTGCCCGACGTCGCCGAGTGGCCCGAGCATGAACTTCTCGCCGCGGAATATTCCACTCTCGGCTTTTTCATTTCCGGCCATCCGCTCGACAAATATGCCGGCCCGCTGCGCGACCTCAACGCCGTCGAGCTTTCCTCGCTCGAGGGCCGTCGCAACGGCGAAGAAATCGTTGTCGCCGGCATCATCGTGCAGGCACGCCCGATGCGTTCGCGCCGCGGAGCGCGCTGGTCCATCCTCACGCTGCAGGACCGCACCGGCGTCATCGAGGCGCTCGTTTTCCCCGAAGCGTTTCAAAAGTTGGAACCGATTCTGAAAGCGGCCACTCCCCTTCTCGTAAAAGGCCGCGTCGCTGTTGAAGATGTCGGCACGCGTGTCGTCGTTGCCGATGCTCGTCTTGTAGACGACGCCGCCGCGAAAATGGCCAACCGTTCGCCAAGCCTCTTGCGCGTGCGAGTCTCTCTCAACTCCGTCGATTCTGGCGTGATCGACCGCCTCCAGGACCTCTTCTCCAGCCGCCCCGGCCGCTGCCGCGTCGCCTTCGACCTGATCAAGGACGATGGCCTTGAAGCCACGCTCGAATCTTCCAGCGCAGTCCGCGCAGACCAGGAGCTCGTCCAGCGCGTCCGCGAAATCTGCGGCGCGGATTCCGTCGAGGTCGTGCAGTGAATCCCGAGGAAAAGCGCGAGCGCCGCCGTCTGGCGCGCGAACGCCTTCATCGGCTGCGCGAGCGCGCCAAGCAGCGCGAACTGGCCGCCGCGCAATCCGCCCACGCCGAGCGCGTCGCGGCGGCTGCCGTCCGCGACACTGAACGGACCGCTACGTTACCAGCAACCGTTTCCACGAGCCCCGGCCTGCAGCACCGTTCGGCCGATTTGCCCTCCGGTGAGCGTCAGAACCGCCGCAAGGTCGAAATTGAGACGCTCGAACGCGAGGTCTCCGATCTCAGCCGTCTCGCCGATCCGTCGGACGCGACCGCCGCCGAACTTCAACGCATCCGTCATCAGGTCGACGAACTTAAGCGCGACTTCTACGCCAATCTCAGCGCGTGGCAGCGCCTTCAGCTTGCTCGCCATCCGCAGCGCCCCTACACTGACGATTTCATCCGGCTGATGTTCGAGGATTTCAGCGAGATTCACGGCGATCGCCAGTATGCCGACGATCCCGCCATCGTCACCGGCATGGCTCGCTTCCGCGGCCAGCCTGTCCTGATCGTCGGCACGCAAAAGGGACGCGACACCAAGCAGCGCCTCGCGCGTAATTTCGGCCAGGCCAAACCCGAAGGCTATCGCAAGGCGCTCCGTGCGATGCGTCTAGCCGCGAAATTCGGTCGGCCCATTCTCGTTTTTGTCGATACGCAGGGCGCCTATCCCGGCATGGATGCCGAAGAACGAGGCCAGGCCGAAGCCATCGCGCGCAACATCCGCGAAATGGCCCGGCTTCCTGTTCCGATCGTCGTGACGATCACCGGCGAGGGCGGTTCAGGCGGAGCGCTCGCCATCGCCGTTGGCGACCGCGTCTTCATGCTCGAAAATTCCGTCTACTCTGTGATCTCGCCGGAGGGTTGCGCCTCGATTCTCTGGCGCGATTCGACCAAGGCCGAAATCGCCGCTGAAGCGCTGAAAATCACTCCGCCAGAACTTCTCGAAATGAAACTCATCGACGGAATCGTGCCGGAACCCGAAGGCGGCGCTCACGGCGACTACGCCGCCACCGCCAGGCTCCTCGAACCGGTCCTCCTTGCCGCGCTCTCGGAACTCTCGCCGATTCCTCCCGACCAGCTTCTCAATCAGCGTTACGACAAGTTCCGCCGCATGGGCCAATTCTTCGCCTGACCGCCGAATCCGCGCAGTCCCCATCTGCACGAGCGTCGTATTGACATCCCTTCGCCCGTTGTAGTTTCATCAATCCATTCGGTCGCGGGAGAACCACCCGTGTTCTGCCAGCACTGCGGAAATCAAATCGTGGCCGGCAACCGCTTCTGCACCAACTGCGGCAAGCAGTTCATTGCAAGTCCCACTGCCGTCGCGTCCCGCGATCCCGAGCAGGCGCTGCAAGGCCACATCCGCATCATCGCCGTGCTTTGGACCATCTACAGCGTCTTTCGAATCTTTATGGCCGGCTGGGCGATCATCTTCAGTCACTTCCTCTTCCCCGTGTGGACACAAATGATACCGCCCCAGGCCAATTTCAACGTCGCGCCCTTTTTACGCATGCTGAGCGGCATCTACTGGTTTTCGGGCCTGTTTGCCGTGGCCGTGGGCATTCTGGGCCTTTGGGCCGCATGGTCCCTCTGGCAGCGCGACCCCATCGGCCGCACCATCGCCTTGATCGTCGCCTTCATTTCGCTCATCAGCATCCCGCTCGGCACGGCTCTCGGTGTCTACACGCTGGTGATCCTGCTTCCCGATGCCGCCGGTCAGCGCTACGCGCGCCTCACCGCCCCCGGCGTAGCCCTCGACGCGCATTCTTCGCAGTAATATGTCAGTTTGCGAGTTCCCCGTAATCCGCTCAGAATCGACCGCAACCGCCACGGAAGCTCCCGCTTTCGCTGAAGTGGACTTCTGAGGAGTCAGCACGATTCCACTTCTCCGGTAAGCGCGTTAACCGCGACCTTACGGACAGAGAAGTATAAATCACCCTCGGCACGTTATCTGATCTTCGGCCAATCCGGCCAAGAGTACTGCCAACCTGCCTGCACAACCTGGTAGTTGCCGCCGAAACGGACGTAGGTGCCATCGCTGTAGCTTATCTTCAGCGACTGGTGCTTGGAGAAGCGCCACGCGACCGTTGCTCCGATACGAGAGCCGGTCTGTTTAGTGGCAAGATTCGCGATGCCGCTCAGACTCGTGATTCCACCCCACCAGAAGTTTCCGTCGAGCGATGCCCAAGTGCCGAACTTGAAGTTGCGACTCAAATGCCCCTCCAGGGCACCGATAGGTCGCTCTGTCTGTGGCTTAGGAAGCGGAACGTCGTAAGAAGCTGGGTTGGTGGTGTAAAACCATGCTCCCGCGTAGGCGTCGAGTAACCAGTTCCCCCATTTCTCGGAATAACCGAACTCGGGCTTAAGCGCCCAGCGATTAATTCCCCAATTCACGAGCTTTGTAGGATCATACTGCCCGGTTGGAACAACGATTTTTAGACTCACACCGAGAAGAATCCTCTGCTGCCACCTGGCGAACTTCTCTGTGGGCATGGCCGGGCCGCCCATAAGGTTCACGGAAAAACGGGCCCCAAAGTCCACTAGGCCAGAGCGGTAGACGGAGCGGCGCTGTTGTTGCAAGGTCCCGTGAAAATTCCCAACCGCATAAGGGAGAGATAAAGCGAAGTTCGCTGATCTTCCGAAGAAGCCAAAAGAGTGGTAGTAAGTGAAGCTGGTAATGTCGTACATCCCCGTCGCGCCTGTGATCGGGACAGCACCGTTGAAGTTCACTCCTCCATTGAAATACGACCACGTCAGCGTAACTGCATTAAAGCCTACCGGCGTGATAACGTACGCTCGCGGCGACAGGTCCTGCCCGAAAACGGGTAGAGCCACCAAAATAACAAGAGCTGTAAGAAATAGTTGAAGAATAAGCCTCACGGGTCAAGTGACCTCCGTGTTGGGCTGTCGATCTGACCTGAGTTGTTTTTTCTAATTGTCCTCAGAACTGAAATTCCATCCCACGATAGGACCTTTCTCAGCCAGATTCAGTCCGACTCGATTGCTGCTCGTGCTCCTGTTAACCACCAAGCGGCTTCCCAATTGATACGCACTGTTACAGGTTTAATCCGAGAGTCGCAAACTTCCGCTCACGAAACACCACGGTGGCCGAGAGGTCCAACGTATTCCTTGATTGAAAGCGGACAACTGTCACGAGTTACAGTGTTCAAGTGTCTTGAGGGTGCGTAGGTCCTGGTAAGTCGGGTTACCGGAATTCTACCGGGCCGGTACTCCACAAGTCCGGTTTGCGCGTGCCTCAGCTCTCGCGGCACCGGCGCTGTTGCAATCCTGTAGGGGCCGCAGTATGCTCTGCACAACTTTTCCGTCTCGCAGCGATGGGAGCGCGTTTCCCATGACGAAGACGATTGCCTGGCACGCCGATAAAGAATCCGTCTATCATGACAACAACAAGTGCTCGCGCGCGGAATCGATTCCCGCGACGAAGCGCCGCCCGGGCGCTGCCGATCGGCCGCAGTGTCCCGAGTGTGAAAAGCTAAAGGTCGAGCAGAAATAGACCGCAACACTTAAAAGGGCAGTGCTTTTCGCGCACCGTTCTGGCCTGTCATCTGGCGCGGGGCTTCCAGCCGGGCCGCACGAGCTCCCGATCGAACCCGTAAACGCGAATGACCCCTGACAAAGGGGTCGTCACCTTCCCCATCACCGAGGC
>JASHRI010000213.1 GCA_030037435.1 Candidatus Acidiferrales bacterium
TTCGCCCGGCGCAAACTCCGGTTGCAATCTCGTCTTCGTGTATTAAGATGACTCGATGTGCTTTGCGCGTAGCAACGGCCGGAGCAGATGGCCGCTCGCCGCTGATGAGCCCGGCGGGCGTAGCTCGAAATATGCCCGCACTGCGCCCGCCACTGCCGTTCTAACCGAAACTCCCTTTCGAATAGAATCGCCCGTAAGTCATAGAAAACAAAAGATGGGGCGCCGTTCTAATCGAAACTCCTCCCAGGGGCTCCGATGATGCAAGATTGGGCTTCCTCCGCCCTCGAAACCGCGCGGCGGCGCGGCGCCAGCTACGCCGACGCCCGCGTGATGGACATCCGCTATCGCGACATCTCGGTGAAAAACGGCGAAGTGGGAACGCTCGCCGAATCGGAATCGCTCGGCATCGGCATTCGCGTGATCGCCGACGGCGCGTGGGGATTTTCTTCCACCGATCGCCTAACGCCTGAAGGAATCGGCGCTTGCGCGGCCGAGGCTGTCGCGATCGCCAAGGCCTCCGCACTCGCCAAGCGCGAAAATGTGTCGCTCGTGCCCGAGCAAACCTACGTCGATACTTGGCAGAATCCGTTCCTGAAAGATCCATTCCGCATTCCGGTCGAACGCCAGATCGACCTGCTTTTGGCCGCGGACAAAGAAATGCGCCGCGTGAAGGGCATTACACTTGCCGAAGGCTCGATGACCTTCCGCAGGATCGAGCAGCTTTTCGCCTCGAGCACCGGTTCGTCGATTCATCAAATCAAAATGCAGTCGGGCGCGGGAATCGTGGCCACCAGTTTCGCGGGTTCGGAAATTCAGAAGCGTTCTTACCCCAACAGCTTCGGCGGACAACACATGCTCAGCGGCTACGAGCTGGTTGAATCGCTCGATCTTGTCGGCAACGCAGGTCGCATTGCGGAAGAATGCGTCGCGCTTCATTCGGCGGCCGCGTGCCCTGAGGGGCAGCGGACGATCATCCTTGGCAGTTCGCAGCTCGGTCTGCAAATTCACGAATCGATCGGCCATCCGATCGAACTCGACCGCGTCTTGGGTATGGAAGCGAATTTCGCGGGCATGAGCTTTCTCACCACGGACAAACTGCGCAAATTGAAATACGCCTCGGATATCGTCAACGTCGTGGCCGACGCGCGCCTGGCGCACGGCCCCGGCCTCGGCACTTTTGCCTACGATGACGAGGGCGTTCCCGCGCAATGCACGCCGATCATCACCGACGGGTTGTTCACCGGCTATCTCAGCAATCGCGAGACGGCCGCATCCATCGGCGAAAAGCGCTCGGGCGGCACCATGCGCTGCGAAAGCTGGAATCGTCTGCCGATGATTCGCATGACCAATATCAGCATCAATCCCGGGACGTGGAACTACGACGATCTGATCGCCGATACCGATGATGCGATCCTGATGGAGACCAACCGTTCTTGGTCCATCGACGATCGCCGCTACCACTTTCAGTTTTCAACCGAAATTGGCTGGGAAATTCAGGGCGGCAAGAAAACCCGCATGATCAAGAATCCGAGTTACAGCGGCATCACCACGGAATTTTGGAACAGCTGCGATGCCATCTGTTCGCGCGACCATTGGACGCTTTGGGGCACGCCGAACTGCGGCAAGGGCCAGCCTCAGCAAACCATGGGCACCGGCCACGGAGCGGCGCCTGCACGTTTCCGCAACGTCAAGGTCGGCATCGCCTTCGCAAAGTGACCATGCCCAAGACAAAGAGAAAAGCGTCTGCGACCCGATCTGGTGCCGCCGCGGGAATCAGCGCCGGTGATCTCGATCGGCTCGCCGATAAAATCCTCAAATTCAGCGAGGCCGACGAAACAGAAGTCGAAATCGGCGCGACGGCCGAAGCGCTGACGCGCTTCGCCAACAACACCATTCATCAAAACGTTGCCGAGCACAATCTGGCCATCTCAGTCCGCGCCGTCGTCAACGGACGCACCGCCCGCGCCACCACCAATAAAATCGACGACGACTCGCTTCGCCGCGCAGTTGCTTCGGCCGCGAGCCTGGCGCAAAACGAGCCTGAAAATCCGGAACTCCTGCCGATGCTCCGCGCGCAGAAATATCAGAAAGTCGCACGCTTTTTCCCGCATACAGCCGCAACTACGCCGCAGGACCGTGCGCGCGCCGTGTCTAAAGTCTGCAAGCTCGCGGAAAAAGCCAAGCAGACCGCCGCAGGAATTTTTGCGAGCGGCTCGTCGCAATCGCTGATCGCAAATTCGCGGGGATTGTTTGCCCGCTACGAGCAGACGCATTCGGAGTTTTCGGTCACCATGCTCGAGGAAACTTCGTCGGGATGGGCCAAATCGAACTCACCGGATATTCGCACGCTTGATCCCGAGGGGCTGGCCGAAAGCGCCAGCCGCAAGGCCGCCGACTCGCGCAAGCCGCGCGAACTGGATCCCGGCCGCTATACCACGATTCTCCAGCCATCTGCGGTACTCGATTTGGTGGGTTTCCTTTTCTACGATTTTGCCGGCACAGCCGTCCTCGACAAGCGCTCGTGCTTCACGGGACGCATCGGCAAAAAGATTTTCGGCGACAACATCACCATGTGGGACGACGTCTATCACCCCCTGCAGTCCGGGCCTGCTTATGATGGCGAAGGCATGGCGCGTCAGAAAGTGCTGCTCGTGGATCGCGGCGTGCCGAAAAACCTGGTGTACGCACGCGCGACCGCCAAGAAAATGAAAACGAAACCGACCGGCCACGGCTTTTCGCTGCCCAATGAATACGGCGAAGCGCCGATGAACATTGTTTTCGCGGGCGGAGACAAGTCGCTGGATGAGATGGTCCGCTCCACCGAGCGCGGCATTCTCGTGACGCGCCTGTGGTACATCCGCGAAGTCGATCCGTACGAAAAAATTCTTACCGGCATGACCCGCGACGGAACGTTTTTGATCGAAAACGGCAAAGTCGCGGGCGGAATCCGCAATTTCCGCTTCAATCAGAGCATCATCGAAATGCTATCGAACGTCGAGATGCTGGGCGCCGCCGTGCGCGCCGCGGGAGAAGAGTCTTTTGAGATGGTGGTCCCCGCGATGAAGGTCCGCGACTTCCACTTCAGCGAAGCCACTAAATTCTAGTTGCGCTTCGCGTCTATGCGGGTAACCTAAGTACTTAAAAAAAATGGACTTGCGGTTCGCTTGCGTCTTTTAGGCGTGCTCGTTCGTAGTATGTATATGACCGGCACGATCGCAAGCGTCTGGGAGGGGCGAGTGGACATCGAAGCCGCGGTGCTGCAGCTTCGGAGCGGCGATCTGGACGCCCTTTCCACACTGATCGCGCGGTATCAGAATCGCGTGTATCGCTACCTTCTGCGGCTTGTCCGCCGACCGGCCGAAGCCGAAGATCTGTTTCAGCAAACGTGGCTGCAAGCGGCCGAAAAAATCCGGAGCTATGATCCTTCGCGGAATTTCGATGCATGGCTTTTCACTGTGGCGCGCAATCTGGCGCTCGACCATCTCCGGAGAATTCAGCCGAGCAGCCTCGACGAGCCTGTCGGTGATGATCCCGCAGACACGAAGCTCTCGCGGCTCACTACTTCCGTTCCCGGCCCGCACGACCAGTTGCTGGCGCTCGAGCGAGCGAGTCATTTGGCTGCAGCGCTTGAAAATCTCCCTGTGATTTATCGCGAGGTGCTGTCGTTGCGTTTCGAGGAAGAAATGAAAATCGAGGAAATTGCGGTGGTGTTGGGGGCGCCGCTTTCGACGGTCAAGTCGCGTTTACGCCGGGGGCTCGAACAGCTTCGAAGAACGCTTGAGGCAATTCAGGGAGAAGAAAACTGATGAGCGGCACCGACGAACACGCCGAAATCCGCGAACAGCTTGCGTTATTCGTAGCTGGCGCACTTGCGGCGGAGGTGGAGACGCAGATCGCGCGGCACACCGCATCATGCCCAACGTGTGCCGCCGAACTCGAGCGTTGGCAACTGATTTCCGGTGGACTGCGCCGGTTGCCGACTCCGCAGGCTTCGCGGGCGCTTCTAGAACGCACTCGCGCGATGGTAAGCGCGCAAATCGCCGTGCGGGCTGAGCAACGCCAGAATCGCATCGTGCTGATATTGCTGGTGTGCTTTTCCTGGGTGGTTACCGTAGCGGGCTGGACGGTGTTTCGTTTCATGACCGGCGGATTTCTTTCACTGTTCGACATCCAGTTTCATCAGACTTGGCTGCTGTTCGCGATGTTTTCAGCTGTGACATGGCTGGCAGGAGCGAGTGCCGCTGTGCTGCTTTCGGCGCGGCGCCAGCGAGAACGGAGGCTTGCGTTATGAGTTTGCGAAATGAAATGCGTGTGGTCCCGACTCTTGCTTGGGTGCTGGCGATTTTGGCGTACGTGGGAATCGCAATCGGCCTGATCGTCTACGCGATTCCCCAAACCCCCGATACGGCCAGTTTGCCGAAGCAGGGCCAAGCCGCTCTTGCTCTATTCGCCGCAGCAATCCCTGCGATATACATCCTCTTGATTGGTTACGTTTACGGGGACGCACGGCGCCGCCGAATGCACTACATCGTGTGGACTCTTCTGGCGATTTTCGTTCCCAACGTAATCGGGATCATTCTCTATTTCATCCTGCGCGATCCTCTGCCGGTTTTCTGCCCTCGCTGTGGCGCTTCCGTGAAGTCGACCTTCACGTTTTGCCCGAAATGCGCAGCGGCGCTGCGGCCCACCTGTCAACAATGCGGACGCGACATCGAATGGAACTGGGCGCATTGTCCAAATTGCGGCGCCGCGACTCCCGCCGGAAAACAGTCCATTGTCCCGGCCACGCCTGCGCCGCCGGCTCCCGGGCCTGCATAACGAGCAGGTTAGATCGCGCTGCGACGCTTTAATGCTCGTGTTCAACTGAAGGGCTGCCGCGGACGAAAAACTGCGTTTTGCTGACGTTCGCGGGCACGGCAACGTCGAAAAATCCGACCATCATTTCGTCGTAGGTTTGATCGCCCCAATAAACAGCGGCGTCCGGATCGGGATTGTGCGGATTATTCTTGGAATTGTCGAAGATCGCCACGGCTTGCAGAACGGTTCCGGCCTTGAGTGGCATCGGCTGCGCTAGCCGATAGCTTAGCTGCCAGTAAAAATTGTAATGCACGCGGAGAAGCGGCTCGATCGATCCATCAGGGCGCAGGATGTTGTAATCAAATTGCTTCCCTCGCAGGTGCATGTGCGGGAAAAAGCTGAGCAGCAGGGCATCGTTCGGCAGCGAGCCGTGCACTTCGACGCGGCAGTCAGGATCGCCCGGTGGAATCACGAAGCTGCTGTTGGTGAGCTGCAGCGTCAGCACGCGCTTTGCGGGCGGCTGCTTCGCGAACACGATGGCAATGCTGGTCTGGTCGGAGGTCGCGCGGCCGTGCGTCGTGTAATGCATTTGGAAGACAAGGTCCGAGCCCGCAGGAATGAATTTGGCCATTCCGTCCGGCCAGCGGTCCGGAGAGCTGCCCGGAGCGTAGACGAGAAGAATGTCTGCTTTGGTCGTGTGCGTGTCGTGCCGGTCCTGCTCGTCGGTCATGTCCGATGCAGTGAAGGGAACGCCGATTGGCGCGTGGCGCAGCCAGGGCGAATCCGGCGGACGAATGTAGACGACGGCGTGGTGAACGTTCTCGCGACTCGATGGCCGAATTTCAGACATCTGCACCCATTTGTCCTGCCGAAAGCCGGTGGGTACGATTTCATAGGTGTACTCCACGTCGCCATGAGCAGGAATCGCGACGGGTTTTGGCATTCGCACGACAAGATCAGGCTGCGGGATGTTCCAGCCTTCGGCGAAGCTCCGAGGCGGAGGAGCGTCGGCCGGATTGCCGCTTGGCGCACCGGCAGCGGCCCATGCAACAAGCGTGTCGATTTGCTTGGGCGATAGCGACGGGTCGTTGGAAAAGTGCCCGATGCTCGGATCAGCGAACCATGGAGGCATTTTGTGGGCGCTCGCGTCGGCGGCGATGGCTCCGGCGAATGGACGCGTCTGTTCATAGCTGACGAACGGCATTGGCGCGATTTCGCCGGGACGATGACAGCTTTGGCAGCGCTGCTGCAAAATCGGCAGAACGTCGCGGTAGAAAGTAGGCGTCGCAGAGGCAGGCGCGTGCTGCGCGTGCAAGACGCCGGGCAGCGCGACAGCAGCTACAAACATAAACGCAGCGCGAAGAAGCAGCGTTCTCATGCAGGTTCCATCGGCATCGCAGGTTTCGTTGCAGATTTTCGCACAACCGTTGCTCGCGGCGGAAAAATGAAGGGAATTGGTGGGTATTGGGTCAGTTTGAATTTTAACTGCTTGTGGCACGATCAAGAAAATTCAAACTGACCCAGTACCGAATTACTCGGTGAATTGAAGGCTTGAAATGGTTCGGGCGATGACGTTTTCCTGGATTTGCACCAGGTCGTTGTCGGCGCGCGTCATTCCGAAGATGGTGTAGAGTTTCGCGCCGCGCGTAACCAGCACTACGATACCGGACCAGTCGTGCTGGTCCACGCTCCCGCGAAAGCGGTGTTCTACGGCCGCGGCGCCGGAAATGGTGACGCGTTCCTCGCTAAGCGGCCGGAAATTATCCATTACATCGCGCAGTCGCTTTTCGGTGGTGTCCATATCCGATGAGAGCGATTTTCCCGCGGGCTCCTGCCCGACCAGCAGATAGGTTGTCTGGTCGTCGGTACCCATCGCAGCGATTGCGCCGGGCAGCACGGACCGCGCTCCATTAATTACGGCCCAATCAGGAGGCTTGTACATTCGGAAGTGGTAGGTGTCGTTTGTATAGGTGTTGCCGCTGACTTCTTCGCGGATCGGTTCCGGCGCGGGCGGCGCCGGAGCAGCAACAGGCGCGGCCGCAGTTGCGACAACCGTTGGCGCGGACGTTGGCGCGGCAGGCGGAGCTGGCGAATTTTTCGCTACCGCCGAAGCTTCCGTCTTTGGCGTCGACGCGGTGGCCGGAGAGTTGGACGACTCGGCCATAGCCGGATGAGTGGCGGCGGGCGCGGCGGATGCTCTGGCTGATTCAGCCGACGCTTTTTCAGGCGCTGATTTCTCCGCAGCGATCTTCTTTTCGGGCGCTGACTTGGCCGCTTCCGTTACTTTGATCGAGACAACCTGATCCTTTTGGACGAGCGCAAAGCCGTAGCTGGTCTTCACCCTGAAGGAGTCTTCTTCGAATCCGACAATGGTGCCGGAAATCTTTGTGCCATCTTTGAGCGTAAATTCATCGGCGAGCGTACGCGGCGCGAGCACGATCAGGCATAGCGCCGCAGAAAATAGTGCGAGAGCAGCCGAGAGGAAGTTGTTGCGCCCCATGTTTCGAGTATCGCGCCAGGAGGCGCAGCCAGCAAGCCTGGCAGGCGGGTGGTTGTTGCGTTAGTCAGCAGCGTCGAGAAAAACGTGCCGCGAGAGTCCCGTCAACGATCCAGCAACGAGCGTAGGCGGCTGTAGCCGGCGCGACTGACGGGAAGCTGCACGCCGGTATTCAACACTGCTACATAGCTGTCCTTTCCGTACGGCTCGACTTTGACCACACGTTCGAGATTCACGATGTAGGAGCGATGGACACGCAGAAAGCGCGAGGGGTCGAGCGCCGCTTCGAGGCTCGAAATCGTCTGCTGCTTCAAATGCTTTTTCCCTTGGGAGGCGAGAGCAACGTAGTCGTCTTGCGCTTCCGCGTAATCGAGCTTAGCCACGGGAATGATGAAGACGCTTGTGCCATCTCGGACCGGAATGCGATCGAGGTATTGCGCGGGTGGGCGAGCGGCGGCAGCCAGTTCAGAAGCCTTGGGCGCCGCGGGCGAGGATTTGTTTTCAATGCGCTCGCGCGCGCGGGCCAGCGCGGCTTCAAAGCGGTAGACGGCGATCGGTTTCAGCAGATAATCGACCGCATGGACCTCGAATGCGCGGATGGCATGATTGTCAAAGGCGGTGACGAAGATGATGGCGGCGTCCATGCCGATCAGTTCGAGCACTTCGAAGCCGTCGAGCTTGGGCATTTGAATATCGAGAAAAATCAGGTCAGGCTTGCGCTCCGCGGCGGCTTTCACGGCTTCAAAGCCGTTGGCACATTCAGCGACGAGTTCGATATCCGCGTGGGCGGAGAGGAATTCGCGCAAAACCTGGCGAGCAAGTTCTTCATCGTCCACGATCATGGCGCGAATCTTGCGGTGTGCGTCCTGGGTCACGATGCGCTCTCCTTGCGTTCGGCGGGCATGTGGATGGCCACGCGAAAACATTCTCCGTCGGGGCCCGCGCCGAAACTGGCGCGGTTGCCATAGCGCGCCGCGAGTCGCTGGCGAACATTCGCGAGACCCACGCCATTGCGGCGCCGGGGCGGGGCATCGGGATCGAACGTATTTTCGACGACGATCGAAAGATCGCCGCCAGCGAGCGCAGCTTGCAAGCGGATCGAGCCGCCTTCAACGAGATTGGCGATGCCGTGGGCGACGGCGTTCTCGACGAGCGGTTGAAGCAAGAGCGGCGGAATGTCGACATCGAGTGCCTCGGGTGCGACAGTCTCTTCCATTTGAAGACGCGAGCCAAAGCGAATTTTTTCGACGGCGACAAATGCGTGGATCAAAGACATTTCTTCGCGCAACGAAATCGAGGATTTTTCGCCCAGTCCGAGAGTGCGCCGCAGGAAATCGCCCAGCAGGATGCACATTTCGCGGGCTTTGGAAGCGTCGGAGCTGGTGAGCGCGCTAATGGAATTCAAGCTGTTGAACAAGAAGTGCGGATTCACCTGTGCTTTCAGGGCGCGCAGCTCGGCTTCGCGCGCCAGCATACTGGCTTTCAGGACGCGCGCTTCGGCGTCGCGCGAAGCCTCGACAGCCAGCAGCACGTAATAAAACGCGACCGAGAGAAGGTAAAAGAGAATGCCGGTGCCTACGAGCAGCGGGATTTCGGTCGAGAAGCGCTTTTCGAGCCCGCGGAATGCCGAGACGTTGGCAAGCTCCACTGCTAGGAGTTTTCCCGCGAGTATCCAAAGCGCGGTGGCAACGACTGCGCTGGTAGCGTGCGTGACAAGCAATGTGGAAAGCTTCGTCTGATCGAGCGGAGTGACGCGGCAGGGATACCAGGCCGAGAGGCAGACGAAGGCGTAAATGAGGCACAGGGGAAAAGCCAGCGCAAGAGCTTCGCGTTCGCTGACGGCGTGCGTGGTGCCGAGCAGATAAGCCAGCAGTATGGCGAGGGGAATCCAGGCGATCAGGTAAAGGACCATGCGCCGGAATTGTCCGAGAATGGGGTGCATGGCGATCTAGTTCTTGACGACGACGCCTCCAAACACGATGGTGCCCCGAACGATCAACCTTTTGGACGGAGACGATTGATCGGGCCGCCGGAGGGTTTCGTCCACAATGCCTCCGCCAATCGCGTGGGCTTCGATGCTCACACTCCAGGTGGGGGGTATGTGGATTTCGCCGCCGCCAAATATGGATTCGACGTAGACGATTGCTTCATTGCCAGCCATCCCGGCGTACGTGAAATCGAGGTTAAATCCACCAAGCGCGGTGGAGATCCTGCCATAGCGAAAATTCTGAGAGCTGATGCGCCGTTTGTATCCGCCGAGTATCACGGAATGTTCGAACGTGTCGTCAGGCTCGCCATAGGCATAGTTCCCGGGCTGCGAGCCAGGTGGCGGAGGCGGCTGAGATGGCTCGGTGGTCGAACCGCTCGGTGAGGCACCGGGAGGCTGTTCCGCCCATCCCTGTTTTGTGGGATCGACCCCGCTGGTCCAACGATCATGTCGGGTCCAATTGCCTCCACCCCAGGTAGTTCCGCGGCTCACCTCGTCCGGATGTTGAGGAGTGCTTCCTGGGTTGTCGGCCGGGGGAGGGCAACCGGGGCCTATTGTGGAGTCAGGAGGAGGACGATAGGGCGGCCAGTCGATATGACCCGAGGCTCGTAGAAACAACCATATACCGACTGCGATGATCCAGAGCGGCCAGAGACGCCCGACCGCGACGTGCGTGACGTTAATGTTGTCCAGCAGCCATAAGGCGCCAAGCAGAAGCAATACAGGTCCCCAGAAGCTGCCAGGAGCACGTCCGGACTTGAACGTAGCGTGGAATCCCACCCAGATCAGCACGACCGGCCAAAAGATGCGGAAGATGAAACCGGCAGGAACCACGCCCATCTGGTCGAGCAGAAAGATCACACCAATGGCGGTAATCAGCACACCAACAAAGACGCCACCGGAAAGGCGCCGGAAGTCATTCACAATCGTGGGCCTTTCGTTGCGAGCTGGAGAGCGCAGGGCAGTACGCGAGCTTCGGAGCCGCGAACAGAGCCAAACCCATCGCCACCAAAAGCAGCGGCCAGAAATGGACTAGTTCGCCAAGGCTCGGGAGATTTTGCCGGATCGCCAACATGTTCCAAAGGTTTTGGACGATCATAGCGACAAACCAGAAATTGTGGGCGGTCAACCCGCCGTAGCCGAATTCGCCCAATTGGAACACAATTCCCGCCAAAACCAGAAGGGCGGCCAACGCGACGTTTCCGATGTGCAATGCGGAGGCCCGGGGAGCAAACTTCGATTTCGAGCTAGTCATCTGGCTGCCCTCCTGATCGTATGCGACGTGTGCTATGGCGTTCACGAGAGGGAGAGTAGCGGCTATCGTGAAGGACGTCGCGCAATATTCGGCGAATGGCGGCCAGTTACCGGCGAACGGCGGGTAGTAGGGGTTGAGGCTTGGGGAGGGTTTTGGGGAGCTACAGCGAAAGGGACACGCCGAGCCAGAAGGCGACGACCGCTCCGGCGGTGAGCAGGAAAACAAGACGCAGCCGCTTCTTTCGTATGGCGAATATGATGATCCCCAAAGTGCAGACTAGGAAGGCAGACTCGAGCCAGAAGCGGGAGCCGAGTATGGCGTCCCATTCGCCGGAGGCGCTCTGAAGCCAGGAAGACGCGAAAGAAGTGGCAGCGGTAAGGGTGATGGCGACGACGCCGGCGAGTGCCGTGCCTCGGGCCCAGTCGGGCACAGCTATGTGCTTCTTGGTGTCGCGCCAATCGAGCCACGTCTGCGCGACAACGATCCCCACAACGACCAGGACGAACAGCGCCAAGTCCCCTCCCAAGCTTGCCTCCCGATGCCGTGCGATTGGCGACGACATCAGGAACGAGAATACGCGGGCAATCGCGCTACCAAAGCAAGCGCCAAGAAACGCGGATCAATGGCGTGCTATGTATAGCGGGCACAGTGAAATCGCAGCGGTCAACCGCTCGAATTTTCGCAGGAGGTATATCAGATTTGCGGCTCTACTACAAATGTATGTACCGAACGGCAAGCGCTTGGCATTCTGTGAGAAAGGATTTGCAGGCGCGGTCTGCGGCATAGTGCCAGACGGTTTAGTACGAGGTAATAGTACGACGCTATGAGGTGCAATTCTCACAACCTCCGCAGACGGGCCAAACAAGCCGAGCCAAAGAATCTGCTACGATGGCAAGGATATGCGATCTCCATGGATCATCGCTCACCGAGGCGCCTCCGGGCACGCGCCGGAGAACACTCTGGCCGCTTTCGAACGGGCGGTGGCACTGGGCGTCGG
>JASHRI010000214.1 GCA_030037435.1 Candidatus Acidiferrales bacterium
AACACAGCCTGGACCAACGTGGAGCGCGCGATTGCCAATTTGCGCGAGGCGAACCTGCTGTCCGCCGCTGCGATCGAAGAGGTGTCCATGCGACGACTCGAACGGTTGATCCGGTCGTCCGGATACTTTCGACAAAAGGCGCGCAAGTTGAAGGCTTTTGCGAAATTTCTGCACATACAGTACGGCGGTTCGCTTAAGCGGATGTTAGCGACTCCCACGATCACGCTCCGGGAAAAACTAATGGGCGTCTTCGGCATCGGGCCGGAGACAGCAGATTCCATTTTGTTGTACGCGGGGGGGCACCCGGTGTTTGTGGTGGACGCATATACGAAGCGCCTTCTGGTGCGGCACGGCTGGATCGACGAGAAGGCGAAGTACGAAGATGTCCGCTGGATATTTGAGCGCCAGTTTCCCGGAAATGTGCGAAGGTTCAATGAATTTCACGCTTTGATCGTGAATGCGGGCAAGAATTATTGCCGCACCCACGAGCCTCTCTGCGGTCGTTGTCCGCTCGGCCGGTATCTCGAGGAGGGTCGCTAAAGCATGGGCCGCCAGCGGTGGAAACGTCAACTGTGGCTGACGGTGGGCGGGATCATCGTCGTTTTGCTGGCGGCGATACTGATCACACTCGGATCCTTCAACGGTCCCTTCCACCCCGAACAAGTCAACACGGTGGTCTTGTTCGCGCTGTCGCTCTTTCTCTTTGCTGCGTTTCTGGTGTTCAGCCTGATCCTCTCGCGAACCTTGATACGACTAGCTGCGGAGCGGCGCGCCGGGCAAATTGGCTCGCGGTTCAAGGTCAAGATGGTGCTTGGCGCAATGGGGGTTTCGCTGCTGCCAGTTGTGGTGCTATTTATCTTCAGCTATGCGTTGGTGAATCGCACGCTGAACAACTGGTTCCCGCGACCACTCGAGATTGCGAACGACCAAAGCCAAGGGCTGCTGGATGAAATGACAAGCCACGGCCACGCGCGCATGTCTCAAGAGGCTGCGACCGCGTGCCGCCTTATCACGGAGGAACATGCGACCTGGACTGACGCCTGGCACACCGCAGCGCCAGACGCGGATGCTGTATGGTTTGTGAAGTCTAACGGATCTGTAGAACGTATGGCGCCGCAGACGCAAAGTGGCTCCAGTGGCGCACCTGAACAGTTCGCACCTGCAAGTGTTCTTTCCACCGGCGCGGAAATCTGGAGCGGCAGGAACGGGGCGTATAGCGTCGGCCGTGCGCCTTGTCTGAATGGCGCGCTGATTACTGGCCGCTCCCTGCCCCCCGATTTTCTGCGGCGCTATTCGGATATCGAATCGCAGACGCAGATTTACCTGCAACAGCGGCAGCACCTGCGCGTTTACAAGCGCGAGATCCTGGTGGTGCTATTTTTGATTACTCTGGTCGTGATATTCACCACCACCTGGGTCGCTCTGTTTCTCTCGAAACAGGTGACGGTGCCAATTCAGGCCCTTGCCGAGGCCACACGAGAGATTTCGCGAGGGAACTTCGATCACAGGATCGAACTGAAAGCGCAAGACGAGCTCGGCATGCTGGTGCGGTCGTTCAATCGGATGACCGAACAGCTTGGAGAAGGACGGCAGCAGATCAATGAATTCACCCGAAGCCTCGAACACGCAGTGGAGGAACGCGAACAGCGTCGCAAGCTGATGGAAGCGATTCTCGAAAATATCCCCACCGGCGTAGCCTCCTTGGACGAATCGGGCGCCGTAACGCAAGTCAATACCGCCGTCGTCAGCATTCTGGGCGAATATGCGCGCGACGCGCGCACACTCAACGAACTTGTGGGCGAAGACGCGGCACGGATCGTGCTCCATCTGATGCGGCGATCGCTGCGAATGGGCGCGGCCTCCCGCGAAATCGAAATCGCTACTGGCGGCAAGCTGGTGCGCACGGCCGTGACGGTGAGCTCGCTCGGACCGCGGCGCTCGAATCCGGGATTCGTGATCGTGATCGACGATCTGACTGATCTCTTGCAAGCTCAGAAAGCGGCGGCCTGGCAGGAAGTCGCTCAGCGAATCGCACATGAGATCAAGAATCCGCTCACACCCATCCAGATTTCAGCGGAGCGAATCCTGCGCTTTCTGGATCGCGCCAAGTTGGCTCGTGGCGGAGGGCCTCGCACTGACTTCGAAAGGCTTACCGCCGAGTGCGCGGGATTAATTGAGCGCGAAGTGCGCACTCTCGAGTCGTTAGTGGACGAATTCTCGCAGTTTGCGCGCTTCCCTGCCGCGCGGCTCGCTCCGGCGGACGTCAATTCAATCGTCGAAAGTGCCCTCGGGCTTTTCAGTGGACGCCTGGAAGGCATCAAGGTGCGGACGGACTTGGCGGATTCTCTGCCACCGGTTAAGGCTGATCCCGAACTACTGCGGCGAGTGGTGGTGAATCTGATCGACAATGCCGCCGAGGCCATGGAGAGTTCAACGATCCGGCAATTGCGCGTCGCAACGCGCACCGAAAGCGACGGCGACGCCGTGGAGATCGAGATTTCGGACAGCGGCCAGGGCATTTCCCCCGCGGATAAGGAAAGGCTGTTTCTGCCCCACTTCTCAACGAAGGAGCGAGGCACGGGCCTCGGCCTGGCGATCGCGAGCCGGATTGTCGCTGAGCACAATGGCACGATTCGCGTGGAAGACAATTTGCCGACGGGATCGCGATTCGTGATTCGCTTCCCCGCGATGGAAGTGACGGTTCAAGCCGGATAAGAGAACCATGCCTGCACGCATATTGGTGGTCGACGATGAAAGTGGCATTCGCGAGTCGCTCGGCGCAGCGCTGCGTGATGAGGGCTATCACGTCGACACTGTAGCGTCGGGTGAGGAATGCATCGCACACCTGGATTCCGCGGAGTTTGACCTTGTCCTGCTGGATGTGTGGCTCACCGGGCTAGACGGCCTTGACACCCTCGAGCGCCTGCAATCGAGGGAAAACGCCCCGATGGTTGTGATGATTTCCGGGCACGGAAACATCGAGACTGCAGTGCGGGCCACGAAGCTCGGAGCGTTTGATTTCCTGGAAAAGCCGCTGTCGATCGAAAAGGTCGCTCTCGCCGTACGCAATGCCCTAGAGTATCTGCGATTGGAAGAGGAAAATCGGCGCCTGCGGGCGGAGCTAGAGGAGCGCCATCAGATTCTGGGCACGAGTGTGCCGATGAAGGCGTTGCGACAGCAGATCGCATTGACAGCACCTACCACCGGGCGCGTCTTGATCTTCGGCGAAAGCGGTACCGGGAAAGAACTGGTGGCGCGGGCACTGCATGCTCATAGTCCGAGGAGCGCTATGCCGTTCGTCGAGGTGAACTGCGCGGCGATACCCGAGGAGCTGATTGAATCGGAGATGTTCGGTCACCGGAAAGGCAGCTTTACTGGCGCGAGCGAAGATAAAGCGGGCAAATTCCAGAAGGCAGACGGAGGAACGCTGTTCCTTGATGAAATCGGCGACATGAGCCTAAAGACCCAATCGAAGGTTCTGCGCGTCTTGGAAGAACAGAGAGTCGAGCCGCTCGGCTCGAATCAACCGGTGCAAGTGGATGTACGCGTAATTGCGGCTACGAATAAGAAGCTCGAAGAAGAGATCGGCCGGAACGCGTTTCGAGAGGATCTTTTTTACCGGTTGAACGTAATCCCTTTTTATGTACCCGCGCTGCGGGAAAGGACCGAGGACATCCCGATCCTGGCGGCGCATTTTTTGACGGAATTCTGCGAGGCGTACGGCAAGAAACCAAAAGAATTCAGCCAAGCCGCAATGGAGGTGCTGCTGGCTTATCCCTGGCCAGGAAATGTGCGCGAATTGAAAAACCTGGTAGAACGCCTAGTGATCATGGCGCCTGCGCCGCGCATCGAACCCCACCATCTGCCGCCGGAACTATTTCGCGGCGCATCGAAGAGTCCACAGAAACCCTACGAGAGCTTGCACGAGGCGCGTTCCGCGTACGAGCGCGAGTTCGTATTGCGCAAGCTTGAAGAAAATCGGTGGAATATGACGAATACAGCCAGCGCGCTCGGTCTTGAACGCAGCCATCTCTATCGAAAAATGCGCTCGCTTGGCAT
>JASHRI010000215.1 GCA_030037435.1 Candidatus Acidiferrales bacterium
GCTCCTACCGCCACGTTCGCGCCAAACGACCGCTTCGCGATAGAACAAATTGGAAAAATTGTAAGCGTAGAGAACAGGCAATTCAAAATCTGGATCACCACGTGCGATTTAGCGCTGTAGATTCCCCAAGTCTTGAAAATCCCGGCGACCATGTACGGGAAGATCGGACTAAGCCACGCCGTCGGCCCCGAGTCGAAAAACGGAAGCGGCGAACTGAATCCTTTGCCCGATGCGATCGACTTCGCTACGTACCCAAGCTCGTACCCGTAAGGTTCGTTAGGAGCTGCAGATGCAGCCCGATGCCAGCTCCACCATAAAATCGCAAAGCGTAACGCCAACGCGACCGCGGCGATGAATGCCGCGGACGACGCCAGCCGCTTGAGCGAAGTTTTCACTTCGCGTCGCCACCGCTAAGAAACTGAAATCCCAATCGTTGCAGCATTAAGCGCAAATCAGCGCCCCCAAGCGCGGCCAGCAACGGGCCGATAAATGGTATGCGCAGTCACGTGTTCATGTTGAATGGAATGTGCTGAATCGTCACACAAATCGGATAACAGAAGAAAATATACGCCACTTCCGGCGTTACCGCCTGCAATTTGAAGCACCCCACGATCCCCATCGCGAGCAGCGCCGCCATCTCGTTTCCGGCTTCACATGGCTCTCGTCCCTGTATGGGTGGATATAATTTACAAATGCTGCTCGAGCGAATAGTGGGGTAGCGCGCCGTGACGGTAAACGCGGAAAGTATTTGCCCATTGTGCGTGGTTTTGATGTTCGGTTGGCGTGAATGGCGCTGTAAGACAAATCATTGAAGCGGATCGAGAAGTGGCAAATAATGGGGGTTGGGTGCTGGATTAGAGGCGCAAATGGGTTCGATACCGATCGACAATCACGCGGAGCAAGAGCGCTGGCGCAGAAATACGCTGAGTGCCGCTCATTCTTCTAGCGAAAGGCAGCAGAGAAACAGAACGACTACCAGCCTATCCGTGATCGTTCCGGCCTACAACGAGGAATACTTGATCGAGGCGAGCCTCGCGAGACTCCGCGTGCTGAGCGAATCGGCATTGCTGGATTCGATCAAGATCATCGTGGTAGACGACGCCTCCACCGATGGCACAGCGGAGGCCATCCGGCGCTTCCGGGATTTTCTGGAAGTGGGAGAATCCGATCCCAAAATATCGTGGGCGTGGCTCCGCCATGAAAAAAACCGCGGCAAGGGAGGCGCTGTCCGAACGGGGCTAATTCACGCAGATACCGAGCTCGTGGTGGTTCACGATGCGGACCTCGAGTATCACCCTCACGATCTTCTGAAAATGGTGGAAGTGTTTCTGTTCGAGGATGCCGACGCCGTTTTCGGCTCGCGTTTCATGTCCGGCGGATACAAACGCGCCTTGTTCTTCAAGCATGCCATTGGCAACAAGCTACTGACGTTTCTTTGCGATCTTGTCTGCGATCTCAATCTGAGCGACATGGAAACTTGCTACAAAATGGTGCGGACGGACATGCTGAAAAGCATTCCGCTAGAGAGTTCGACATTCGATGTGGAGCCAGAACTGGCCATTAAACTGGCGAAGCGCGGCGCTCGGATTTTCGAGGTGCCAATCAGCTATTCGGGGCGAACCTACCGCGAGGGCAAGAAGATCGGCTGGCGCGACGGCGTTCGTGCGCTGTGGGCCATCCTTCACTATGCGGCCTCTGGAAAGATTTACGTCGAAGACCAGCACGGCGCCGAGATACTGGACCGGTTGAACCGTGCTCCGCGATTTACCGGTTGGATGGCGGACGTGATTCGACCCTACGTCGGCAGTCGCGTCTTGGAAGTTGGCGCTGGAACCGGAAACATGTCGGTTCATCTGATGCCCCGCACGATTTATTGGGCCACTGACGTGAATCGCAGCTATTTGGACTATCTCGTTACGCTGCGGGCTACTCGTCCCTATATGCGAGTGGGATACACGAATGCTATGGATGGCGCAACGTATCCGACGGGTCAGTCGTTCGACACGGTGATTTGCCTGAACGTGATCGAGCACGTCGAGGATGACGCGGGCGCACTCCGCCATATTCGCGACGCGCTGGTTGACGGAGGCCGAGCAATCATTCTGGTACCCTGTGGACCACGGCTCTACGGCACTCTGGATGAAGTGCTGGGACACTGCCGCCGCTACACGCCGGATCAACTTGTAGCTGTAGCCCAGAAGGCAGGTTTTCAACTGGAGCGGGTTTTGAAATTCAACCGACCCGGAGTGCCGGCCTGGTGGCTAAATGGGCGCATCCTGCGCCGGAAGACATTTGGACTTGGCCAGATCCGAATGCTCAATCTGTTGACACCAATTTTTCGCTTAGTCGATTCGTGGCTTCCGCTTCCGCCGCTTTCGATCATCGCCATCCTGCGGAAAGGCGAGAACGGTGCAATTTCCCCGAATTCCACCGAATGGGCCAATTCTTCGAATCTAGCGTCGTGAGGCGCTCGGATGAGATCCTGAATAGAGAACGCTGCAGGAATTTCAAGACAATCGAAGGACTGGAACTGGCTTGTTGAGGCTCACGAAATACCAAGGCTGGTTGATCGTCCTGTTTCTTTTGAGTCTGCCGCTCAGTAATCCATGGGTGCGAGGCGACGGTGTGGGCTATTACGCCTTCGCGCGATCCGTGCTGATCGAGCATCGTCTGGATTTCACGAGAGACTGGCTCAATGCCAATGGAAGTTTCCGGATGGATCGCATCGACGATCAGGATCACATCCTTCCGTCGCAATACACAGTCACAGGCCACCTAAACGATCATTTCTCCATTGGGCCGGCAATACTTTGGTCGCCATTTTTGATCGTGGCACACGCCGGTGTTTTGTCCTACGACGCGCTTGGCGGGCACATGGCCGCCGATGGCTACTCTCGCCCTTACCTGCTTGCCATGGCCTTTGGCACAGCCTTTTACGGATTTCTCGCGGTCTTCATTTCGTTTGGGCTGACACGAAGATATGTCGCCGAGCAATGGGCTTTCCTGGCGGCGATTGGAATATGGTTTGGCAGTTCGCTGCCTGTGTACATGTACTTCAATCCTTCATGGTCGCATGCACAGTCCGCATTCTCCGTTGCCCTGTTTATCTGGTATTGGCTGCGAACGCGCGAAGCCCGGAGCGCGGCCCAGTGGGCGGTGCTCGGAGCGTTGGGCGGCCTGATGATGGATGTGTACTATGTGAATGCGGTGGTTTTGCTTCTCCCGCTGCTGGAATCGCTGGGCGGCTATTTAATGGCGCGTCGATTGCGGAAAGGCCCGGGTCACCTGCTGTTGAAAAACGCCCTTTTCTGCGCCACGCTTTTTGCCGCCTTCCTCCCGACGTTAATTATTAAGAAAATCATTTATGGGGGCTATCTGCGCTTCGGCTACACGGAGCACTGGTATTGGAATTCGCCGGCGTTCTTTAAGGTATGTTTCTCCTCCGATCACGGCCTGTTCACCTGGACTCCGATTTTGATCCTCGCCGTCGCGGGAGTCTATTGCCTGCGAAAATACGACCGGATGTTGGCTTTTTATTCGATTGCCGTATTTGTGGGATATCTCTACGCTATGGGCTGCTACGAAAACTGGCACGGGATATCGTCTTTCGGCAGCCGGTTTTTCGTGGGGTTGACGGCGGTATTCGTCCTTGGTCTTGCGGCGCTCTTCGATTGGTTCGCTAGGGCCTGGCGGACACAACTGGCACCGATTCTCGAATCGGGCGTGATCGTCGTCCTGATTCTTTGGAATCTAGGGTTCATCTTCCAATGGGGAATGCACCTGATTCCGGATCGAGGTCCAATTTCCTGGCGCGACGCGATCTATAACCAAGTGGCCGTGGTGCCTGGAGACGCCGCGTCGGCTGCAAAACTTTATTTCAGTCAGCGAAAGTCTCTGATGCGACGGATCGAGCAGACCGATATCAATCAATTGAAATCACAGCAGCAAAAGGAACGCGAGTGAACGGCACGACCACACTGGCGGAAACGGCGACGCTACCGGCAAAGCCGCAGGTGATGCGGATCACCCCACCTTCGAGCTGGTCGGCGATTCCCTTCGCTGAGCTGTGGGCCTATCGCGAGCTTCTTTATTTTTTCGTTTGGCGAGATATCAAGGTTCGCTACAAGCAGACCGCGATTGGCGCTGCGTGGGCGATCCTGCAGCCCTTTTTGACCATGCTGATCTTCACCCTCTTTTTCGGAAAACTCGCTCACGTTCCCTCAGAGGGCCTGCCCTATCCGATCTTTTCGTACAGCGGCCTGCTGCCGTGGATGTATTTTGCGGCTTCGCTGCAGAGCTCGACCAACACAATCATCGAAAACCAGCGCCTAATTACGAAGATTTACTTTCCGCGGCTTGCACTGCCGTTGTCGTCGGTGGTTTCGGGACTGGTCGACTTTGGGATCTCGTTCCTGATGTTTGCCGCCATGATGGTCTATTACCAGATGCGTCCGGCATGGACGATGCTATGGATACCGGCATTCTTGCTTCTAGCCCTCTTGACCGCGCTCGGTGTTGGCCTATGGCTTTCGGCGCTGAACGCGATCTATCGCGACGTCCGTTACGTCTTGCCATTTTTGGTGCAATTCTGGCTGTTCGCTTCGCCGGTGGTGTACCCCACTTCGCTGATGTCGCCGAAATGGCGCTGGGTATACGCCTTGAATCCAATGACGGGCGTGATTGAGGGATTCCGCTGGGCGCTCGTCGGGCACGGCAATCCACCGGTACGCCTGGTGGCTATCTCGTCAGGCGTGGTGCTGTTGGTGCTGTTGAGCGGGCTTGCATATTTCCAGAAGATGGAGACAACGGTGGCAGACGTAGTTTGACGCGTCTGGCAGACGACGCTGAACGATGAGCG
>JASHRI010000216.1 GCA_030037435.1 Candidatus Acidiferrales bacterium
CGCGTGGGAACTTGTCACCGGGAAGAATTGGTTGGCCTTGCCGCTCGACAAACTGTACTTCACAGTTTTCGGAGGCGCGGAAATGTCCGGTCGCGCGACGGACACTCGCGAACAACTGCCTCCCGACCATGAGGCTACACATCATTGGAGCAAAGTCGGCACTCCGGCACACCGCATAGTCGAGATTCCAGGCCTGAAGGAAAACTTCTGGGCGATGGGCGATACCGGTCCCTGCGGTCCGTGCAGCGAAATTCATTACGATATGGGGCCGGCCGCGTCCGATCAGGGCCACAACGATTGCAAATTCCCATGCGACTGCGGCCGCTACGTCGAAATCTGGAACCTCGTTTTCATGCAGTTCAACCGCGATGCGCCTGGTAAGCTGAATCCGTTACCGAAGCCCTCGGTCGATACGGGCATGGGATTCGAACGAATGGCTTCCGTTCTGCAGGGCAAATTCAGCGTCTTCGACACCGACGTTTTCCTGCCACTCATTCACAAGGCGGAAGGATTCACCGACGCACGATATGGAAAAAATCCCAAAACCGATCCTTCGTTTCGCATCGTTGCCGACCACGCCCGCGCCACCACATTTCTGATCGCCGACGGAGTGATGCCCTCAAACGAAGGCCGCGGCTACGTGCTCCGCAAAATCATGCGCCGCGGGATGCGCCATGCGAGCCTGTTGGGTCCCGAAAAGCCATTCTTTACCGACGTTGTCCTCGCTGTGCGTGAATTCATGGCTGGCACGTATCCCGAACTGATGGGCGCTGCTGGAGCGCATGTTCCCAAAGTTGTTGCCGAGGAGGAACGCAGATTCCAACGCACCGTCGACGTAGGACTCAGAAAGCTTGAAGAGGACCTCGGCTCTCTCGCCGGAGGCTCTGACTACAAGGGCGAAAACGCTTTTCGTCTTTACGACACATACGGCTTGCCGCGCGACTTTATCGAAGACGTCACACGCGACGCCGGAGTGCAAGTCGATTGGACCGGCTTCGACCGCGCCATGGAAGAGCAGCGCACGCGCGCCAAAGCCTCATGGAAAGGCACTTCGAAAGCCATTGCAAATCCCGCGTACGCAAAGCTGGCGCAGACCTTCAAAACCGAGCCCGATTTTTACTTCGGCACGCGCGTTGCGGACTGCCGCGTCGAAGCGATCATCGTGAAATCGGGCCAGGTCAACGAAATCCAGAAGGGCTCCGAAGCTGAAGTGGTTCTCGATCGCACTTCAATCTACTCCGAATCCGGTGGACAAGTCGCCGATCTCGGCGCCTTCTTTGACAATTCGGGCTCGCTTGAAGTTGCCGAAGTGCGTGGAGCCTACTATCCGGTTAGCGGCTTGATCGCGCATCGCGTGGTGGCCAAGGAAGATCTCCGCGTGGGCGATAGGGTTGCGACTGTCGCGGACGCCCACCGCCGCGCCCATAACATGCGCAACCATTCGGCCACGCACCTGATGCACGCGGCGCTGCGCAATATCCTGGGGACGCACGTCCGGCAGGCCGGCTCGCTGGTCGCTCCCGATCGCCTTCGCTTCGATTTCTCCCACTTCGCCGCGGTCGACGCAGCGGAGCTGGCCGATATCGAGCAGCAGGTGAACGAGGAAATCTGGAAAAACCTCGAGCTCCGCACCGACATCATGAACATCGACGACGCTCTTGCTTCCGGCGCGCTCGCCTTTTTTGGCGACAAGTACCCCGAGGCCAACGTCCGCGTGGTCACCATCGCCGATGCCACTTCTCCCCGCGGTTTCTATAGCAAGGAGCTCTGCGGAGGCACCCATGTGGGCCGCACGGGCGAGATTGGCATTTTCAAGATCGTCTCGGAACAATCCACTGCTGCGGGGGTACGCCGAATCGAGGCAATTTCCGGCGATCGAGCCCTCGCCGACTACCAGCGCGCCCTGGGAGTACTGCGAACTGCCGCTGGACTGCTAAATACGTCCGAGGATGGCGTAATAGACGCCCTGGAGCGCCAAATCGAGTCCGCCAAGCAGCTTGAAAAGCAGCTTGCCAACCAAAAACGCAAATCTGCTGGCTCCCAGGCCGACGGGCTCCTGGAGGGCGCTCGCGAAGTCAAGGGTGTCCGTGTGTTAGCCGCCCAAGTGCCTGGTTATGACCGTGAATCGCTCCGCCGACTGGTCGACACGCTACGCCAAAAACTCGGCTCCGGGGTGGTCGTCCTGGCGTCGGCCGAGGACGGCAAAGTAGCTCTAATTACGGCAGTTACGAAGGACCTCATCCCAAAGCTCCACGCCGGAAAGATCGTCCAGGAACTGGCCAAATTGGTAGGCGGTTCCGGGGGCGGAAAGCCCGATTTAGGGGAGGCTGGCGGAAAAGACACATCTGGCATAGAAAAGGCTGTTGGTTACATTTACCCCCTCCTAGACCGGTTGTTATAATTCCTGTCGCGCCAGAAGCTTGCACCGGGGTTCCTGTCCCCGGCGTCGCGGGACAGTCTGGCGATTCAATCGTTCGAGTCTGAGCTTTCTTGCCTTCCCCCAAAAGGGGCTATGAGTGTGCGCCAGTGAAATTGGCCGGGAGCATTGCCGTTGCTGTCATGGTAGCGGGCACCTGGTTTTCGCTGCCCACGCCGACTCATGCCCAAATTGCATCTGAGATAGACGGCGGAAAGGTCGTCTATGTAAATGGGGATTCCCCGAAAAGCCGCAGAGGGAGTACTATCAGTTCTCCCTCGCCTTCGTCGAGGCTTTCGTCAGCAGACAAGATGGGAGGCTCGGCGACCCGAAGCTTGAGCACAGCGTCCGAGGAATCGGACCCCCGGCTGGACCGCATCGTCAATCAAGCTGCCGAGCGGCACCAGTTGGATCCTGCGCTGGTCAAGGCCGTGATCAGCACCGAGTCGGGGTGGAACCCCTACGCGGTTTCCCGGAAGGGGGCGATGGGTCTGATGCAATTAATTCCGGCCACGGCAGAACGCTATGGCGTTGGTAACCCTTACGATCCGGCCCAGAACATCGAAGGCGGAGCGACGTACCTGCGATGGCTTCTCGATCGATACAACGGCGATCTGACCAAATCGCTCGCGGCTTACAACGCCGGCGAGCGCGCTGTGGACGAGAGCGGCGGCGTCCCTTGGTATCCGGAGACGCGAAGGTACGTGCAAAAAGTGACCAACGCATACTTCCAGTCGGATTCCGACCACGACCCGACGCCCTTGAGCCCTCCGAAAGCTCTGGTGCGAAAGGAAGTAAAGCCGGACGGCCGAGTGGTTTTTACGAACGAATGAAACGCGGCTTTTCCTTTCGCCCACAATTCGCGGCTCCAAATCTCCTACTAGCTGCCGGGATTAGTATTGCCCTGCTCCTTTGCGTTGCGCTCCCGGCACGCGCGGACCACCAGACCGGCGCCCGCGACCAATTCGCGCAAGCCGTCAGAATGCGCACTATGCTGGAAGGCTACCTCGAGAAGGATCGATCGCTCTCCGATTACAAGCAGACCATCGCCGCCTATCACAAGGTCTATCTGAACTCGCCGCAAGCCGAGGAGGTCACGGCGTCGCTGATCGCTGAAGCCGAGCTTTATCAGGAGATGGGCCGCCTATACGACGCGAAATACTTTCAATCCGCCGTGGCCATGTACAACTTCCTGCTCCAGCAGTATCCGGCCACGCGTTATCGCGCCGAAGCCCAGTTTCAAATCGCCCAGATTCAGCAGAACAACTTGAATCAGCCGGACGCAGCGAAGGCATCCTATCAAGCAGTTTTGCAGAGTTTCCCGAAGTCAGACCAGGCCGCCCAGGCGCGCGCCGCTCTTCAGCAGATTGCCGCAGCTTCCGCGCCGAAAATCGAATCGCCGCCGGACGTACCGGGCCAGCGCGTCGATCCGCGCCTTGCTACCGGCCATGATTCGAGCGTTACCGGCATCCACACCTGGAACTCACCGGATTCCACGCGCATCGTTGTCTCGCTTAGCGACACGATTCAGTACAACTCGGCGCGCATCGCTTCTCCAGACCGCATCTATTTCGACTTATACAAGGCTCGGATCGGCTCGAAACTCTCCAATCAATCGCTTGCAGTCCAAGACGGTCTGCTGAAAACGATCCGCGTGGCACAGAATCGCCAAGGGGTTGTGCGGGTGGTTCTCGATGCGGACGGCGCGAAGAAGTTTTCAGCTTTCCTTGTCTCGAATCCTTACCGCCTGGTAATCGATCTGCGCTCGTCTACTGCAAGCGTCGCCAAGGCCGTGCCGCCGCCTGCCGCAATTCCCGCCAGCGATCCGCGGACGGCCGAAACCGTCGCGGTAAGCCCTAATTTGAGCTCCACTCGCGATCCCGTGGCTGCCCCCTTCACGCCGAAAATCGCGCTGCCACCCGATCCCGCACCCCGGGATACCGTGGCCGCCGCGGCGAGCCCGCTGCCGCCTACCGCAGAACCCAAGCCCACGCGCGACGGCCAGCGTTCGTTGACCCGCATGCTGGGCCTTAAAATCAGCCGCATCGTAATTGATCCGGGCCACGGCGGACACGACACCGGCACGATCGGTCCGCACGGCTTGATGGAAAAGGATCTGTGCCTCGACGTGGCAATGCGCCTCGGCCGCGAGATCGAGAAAAGGCTGCCTGGCGCCGAAGTAATTTACACCCGCAAGGACGACACGTTCGTCCCGCTCGAAGAGCGCACTGAGATCGCCAATAACGCCAAGGCCGATCTGTTCATTTCAATTCACGCCAATTCGAGCCACGATCCCGATGCACGCGGCATCGAGACGTATTACCTGAATTTCGCCACCTCACCTGAGTCGATGGAGTTGGCGTCTCGCGAAAACGCAAATTCACAGGAATCGCTTCACGACTTGCAGGA
>JASHRI010000217.1 GCA_030037435.1 Candidatus Acidiferrales bacterium
GCGAGAGTCAGGATGAAATGCGACCCGAACCAATCGTCTTCCTGTCCCTTGTCGAGCACTACTTGCAAGCACCCGACACCGAGCACCAACATGCCCACGCCGATGTAGTCGAACTTTATCCCTCCGCCCGAGGCGCGCTTTGCCCAGGGTGGATCATCGACGAGACGAAAAACGAGCAGCAAGGCCAGTAGACCGACGGGCAGGTTGAGAAAGAAAATCCAGCGCCAAGTGTAATTGTCGGTGATCCATCCGCCCAACGTGGGCCCGATCGTCGGGGCAATGATGGTCGTAATGCCGTAGAGGGCGAAGGCCAAGCCACGCTTCTCGGGAGGGAACGTGTCCGCCAGGATCGCCTGCGCCATGGGTTGCAGTCCGCCGCCGCCGGCACCTTGCAAGACGCGAAATAAAATGATCGCTCCAAGACTCGGCGCAAACCCGCACAAGAGCGAGCTGGCTGTGAAAATGGTCAGACACATCATGAAGAATCGCTTGCGCCCAAACAGGCCGGCAAACCATCCGCTGATCGGAAGCACGATGGCGTTTGAGACGAGATAAGAGGTCAGTACCCAAGTGCTCTCATCGCTGCTCGCGCCAAGGCTTCCCGCGATATAGGGCAGTGCGACATTGGCGATGCTCGTGTCGAGCACCTCCATGAAGGCGGCCAAAGCCACAACGGCGGCGATCAGCCATGGGTTGAACCTTGGCCTCCAAGGTTCGGCCGGCGCAGAGGGTGCCTCTGCCCTGGCTCTAGAATCACTCGCGCCCGAAGGCGAAGGCTCTTTTGGGTTGTCCGCCATCCCTTGATCCTGAGAATATGCCGCCCTCGGCAGAGGCTTCTCCGCGAAGTGTAGATAGTGATTTGAGGGGCAGTAAGTGTGACAGTCGTGAGGCGATAAAGCCTCAGGAAATTCAGGGCTGGATGCGCGATTTCGCTGGGCGCCACGCACCGTGCCATGGCGCGAGGTAAAACGGTACAGCAATCCCGTGTGAGGGTCAACACACGCGATACGATTCGGAGAGGCGCCCTAAGGATTCGACTTGCGGCGAACGGTGGCGTCGACGGAGCCGCGGGCAAGGCGGACGCTGATGTCGTCGCCAGTGGCGACTTGATCGGGCGAGCGCAAAACCTTTCCCGACGCATCGTAGGCGATGGCATATCCGCGTTCAAGCAAGTGAAACGGGCTGCGCTCGTCGAGACGCAAGGCGGCAACTTCGAGACGGCGGCGCTTGGCGACGAGCATGCGATCGATGCGCACGCGAAGGTTCGCGTCGCACTCGTCGAGCGCGCGATGCAATCGGCCCACATACGCGCGCAGATTGAGCGCGGCGAAGCGAACTTGTGCCATGGCGAAGCGGCGGTGCTTGCGCGCGGCTACGCGTTCGAGGGCGGCGGCGAGTGCGACACGCTGCTGGTCGATGCGACGGCGCAAGACCGAGGCACGGCCTCGCAAATCGAAGGAGCGAATCTGCGTGCCAGCGCGCATAAGCCGCTGCTGCGCCGATGAGAACCGAAGGCGCAGAACTACGGCGAGCTGTGAGGAAAGCTCGTCGACACGCTGACGGCGCCGGCGGACCAGCGTTTCAAGCTGGCGAAAGCCGCGATGCGTCTGCAAATCGCGGACATGGTGGCGACGCTGGGAAAGAAGATAGCGGATTTCTTGCACCAGGCGGCGCTGGTGCTCGCCAATGTGGCGTTCGAATTCCTGGCGCGAGCGGACCACTACTTCAGCGGCGGCGGAAGGAGTGGGCGATCGAAGATCGGCGACGAAATCTGCGATGGTGAAATCGGTCTCGTGGCCGATGCCGGTGATAATCGGAACGGCAGAACCGGCAACGGCGCGCGCGACGATTTCCTCATTGAAGGCCCACAAATCTTCGAGCGAACCTCCACCCCGCGCGACGATCAGCACGTCCGCAAATTTTGCGCGATTGAAATATTGGACTGCGGAGACGACTTCGCGCGCCGCGGAGTCGCCCTGAACTTTCACGGGATAGAGCTGGACGTGGACATTGGCGAAGCGGCGCTTCAGGACGCGCAGAATGTCGCGAATGGCCGCTCCCGTGGGTGAGCTGACAACTCCGATGCAGCGCGGAAGGACAGGCAGCGGCTTTTTGCGTGATTCTTCGAACAGGCCCTCGGCTTCAAGCTTTTTCTTGAGCTGCTCGAAGGCGAGCTGGAGCGCACCCGCGCCGACCGGTTCGATATGGCTGACGTAGACCTGATATTCGCCGCGGACTTCATAGACGCCGAGCGAGCCCCGAACGGTGACGTGCAGTCCATCCTCGGGGCGAAATTTCAGGAGGCGCGCCTGATCGCGGAAACAGACGCAGCGAATCTGCGAGCGGGCGTCCTTGAGCGTGAAATAGAGATGGCCGGACTGCGCGGCGTGGCAATTGGAGACTTCGCCTTCGATCCAAACGTCGAAAAACGCGCGCTCAAGAAGCTGAGCGATGCGTTCGGTGATTTCGCTGACTTTCCAGATGCGGCGCTCGGGCGCGAGATCGAAGAGGGAAGTTTGGCTCATCGGGTTAGCGGCGGAAGGAGTTTACCAGCCATAGGATCAAAGTGAGCACCACGCTGAGGACGATGCACGTAACGATTGGGAAATAGAAACTGGAGTGGCGCCCTTGATAGGCGATGTCGCCCGGAAGCCGGCCGAGATGGAAAGGCAGACGTCCGCTATAGATGAGCAGAGCGCCGACGGCAACCAGCAGGATACCGACGACGAGGAGGAATTTGCCGAGTTCGCGCAGCGGTTCGGGCATAGTGGAATGGTTCATTTTAGCTCGTCGTGGCTGCTGAGAGAATGAGCTAGGCGGGATCGCGGTGGACGGTGGAGGGCGAGAAGGCCGGAAGGCAGACGGCGATATAGTCGGCGCCGTCGGGCGTCGAGTAACGAATCCATTCGCCTGAGTGTGCTATGACGGCCTGGCCGGCTTGAACGTCGAGCGTGCCATCGCGGTGCGAAATGCGCAGCGTGCCTTTGAGGACGAGCGTGTATTCGTCGAATTCGGGCGTCTGGCCGGGCTCGACCCAGCCGGGCGGGCTGGTCATGTGGGCGACGCTGACTACAGCCGTGGCGGAATTCACGCGGCCGATGTGCTCGTCGATTATTTTGGGTTTGTTGCCGGCGGCTTCGATGCGCGTGGGCTTGGCGATGAGCGTGGGCATAAGAACCTCTCGCGAGAGCTTTTGATTCCGGCGGAACGCCTCAGATTAATTCCAAACCCGAGAAGAAATAGCCGATTTCGAATGCGGCAGTCGCGGGCGCGTCGGATCCGTGCGTGCAGTTGTACTGGATGCTGGTGCCGAGCTCGCGGCGAATCGTGCCTGTGGCGGCTTTGGCAGGATCAGTGGCACCCATCGTCTCGCGCCACTTGCCGATGGCTCCTTCTGCTTCGAGCACCATCACCACGGCTTTGCCCGAACTCATGAATTCGGTGAGTTCGCCGAAAAATGGACGCTCGCGGTGAACGGCGTAGAAACCCTCGGCTTCAGATTTTGTGAGGCGCAGGGACTTGATCGCCACGATTTGAAATTTCGCAGCATGGATGCGGCCGAGAATTTCGGCGGTGAGGCCTCGGCCGACGGCGTCAGGTTTGACGATGGCTAGCGTTCGTTCAACTGGCAAGAGAATCTCCTTTTCAGAATTCTTTCATCGTTTCTTCGATTTTTGCGCGGTGGATTTCTTCGCCGCGGGGCGCGGGCGCGAGGCTGGCTTCGATTTGCCGAGCGCGCGAGCAAGAGTCGAGCCGATTTCGGCGGGGCTTTGGACAGTGTGAATGCCGGCGGCGCGCATCGCGCGATATTTATCGGCAGCGGTGCCCTGACCGCCGCTGATGATCGCTCCGGCGTGGCCCATGCGGCGGCCGGGAGGCGCGGTTTGCCCCGCGATAAAACCAACCACTGGCTTCTTGACCTGCTTCTTGATGTAGGCCGCGGCGAGTTCTTCGGCATTCCCGCCGATTTCGCCGATCATGACGATGGCGCGCGTTTCGGGATCATCGTTGAAAAGCTCGATCGCGTCCAGAAAGCTGGTGCCGACGATCGGATCACCTCCAATGCCGATGCAGGTGGACTGGCCGATGCCGAGGCGAGTGAGCTGGTCGACGGCTTCATAGGTGAGTGTGCCGCTGCGGCTGACGACTCCCACGTGGCCCTGTTTGTGAATCGAAGCAGGCATGATGCCGATTTTGCACTTGCCGGGAGAGATGATGCCGGGACAGTTGGGGCCAATCAGGCGCGAGTGGGAATTTTTCAGCGCGGCGGCGACGCGAACCATGTCGAGCGTCGGGATGCCTTCGGTGATACAGATCACGAGCGGAAGCGCGGCGTCGAATGCTTCGAGGATGGCGTCGGCTGCAAACGGCGGCGGGACGAAAATCACGGAGACGTTCGCGCCGGTCTTGCGGACAGCCTCGGCGACGGTGTCGAAAACCGGAACGCCCAGATGCTTCGTGCCTCCCTTGCCCGGAGTGACGCCTCCGACCACTTTGGTGCCATAGCCGAGCATCTGTTGGGCGTGGAAACTGCCTTCGCGGCCGGTGAGACCCTGGACGAGAACGCGGGTCGATTTGTCGACGAGGATGCTCATCGCGCACCGCCCGCGAGCACGACCACTTTTTCGGCGCCGTCTTTCATGCCATGAGCAACAACGAGATTGAGTCCTGAGGTGCGCAGAATTTCACGGCCCAGCTCGACGTTGGTCCCTTCCATGCGCACCACGACCGGAATTTTCAAGTTGAGATCTTTCGCGGCATTCACCACACCGCGTGCGAGCACGTCGCAGCGGAGAATACCGCCGAAAATATTTACGAAGACAGCGCGAACGCTGGAATCGCTGAGAAGGATGCGGAAAGCATTCTTGACCTGCTCTTCGGAAGCTCCGCCGCCAACGTCCAGGAAATTGGCCGGGCTGCCGCCCGCGTGCTTGATGATGTCCATGGTAGCCATGGCCAGGCCGGCGCCGTTGACCATGCAGCCGACTGTGCCGTCGAGCTTGATGTAGTTGAGCTTGAATTTTGAGGCTTCGACTTCGAGCGGCGTCTCTTCGTCGAGATCGCGGAGTTCGCGAAATTCAGCGTGGCGGTAGAGGGCGTTGTCGTCCAAATTCACCTTGGCATCGAGGGCGACCAGGTGGCCGTCACCAGTAACGATGCAGGGATTGATTTCGATGAGCGATGCGTCGGTATCGATGAAGGCGTTGTAGAGAGACTGAAGAAACGGGACGGCAGTGTGGGCAACATCGACAGACATGCCGAGACCGAAGGCGAGTTTGCGCGCATGATAGGGCTCGAAGCCCGTCTCGGGATGTACCGCCTGACGAAGAATCGCTTCCGGATTGGAGTGCGCGACTTCCTCGATTTCCATTCCGCCCGCGGCGCTGACCATAAACACAGGCGCGCCCACAGCACGATCGACGAGGATGCTGATATATAGCTCGCGCTGAATGTCGAGGCCCTCTTCGATCAATAAGCGGCGAACGATACGGCCTTCGGGACCTGTTTGCGGCGTGACGAGAGTTTTGCCGAGAAGCGCTTCGGCAAAGCGAGAGGCTTCGTCGGGTGACTTGGCGACCTTTACGCCGCCAGCTTTCCCGCGGCCACCAGCATGAATCTGGGCTTTGACTACGACGACGGAAGTGGCAAGACGCTGGGCGGCGGCGCGCGCTTCGTCTTTGGTCAGCGCGAGTTCGCCGCGAGGCACCGGCACGCCGAAGCGCGCCAGGATAGCCTTGGCCTGGTATTCGTGGATTTTCATGCTGCGTCCATCGACTGGCGGGAACCCGCCTGAATCAGTGCTAAAATTTATAACGAGTAAGGCGACTTAGTTTACTTGGAACTCGCGGACCGGGCAAGGCAAGGCTGCCGACCAGAAATCATGATTCAAGAAGCATTGGAAAAAATCGTTGCCAGAGAGGATCTGTCGCGCGTCGAAGCCGAGGCGGCGATGGAGCAGATTTTGGGCGGCCGCGCGAGCGACGTGCAGATCGCGGCTTTGCTGACCGGGCTCAGGATCAAGGGCGAAACTGTCGATGAGTTGGTGGGTTTCGCGACGGCCATGCGCCGGCATGCGACGCCGATCACGATGGGGCGCGCGCGACCCGCGGAAGAGGCTCTTGTCGACACCTGCGGTACCGGCGGCGATGCTTCGGGAACGTTTAACGTGTCAACTGCGGCGGCGTTTGTGGTGGCGGGGGCAGGCGTGCGCGTGGCGAAGCACGGCAACCGGTCGATCAGCTCGCGGTGCGGGTCGGCGGACGTGCTCGAAAACCTGGGTGTGCGCATCGATTTGAAGCCGGAGCGCGTTGCGCAGGCCATTGATGAGGTCGGCATCGGATTTCTGTTTGCGCCCGCGGTGCACGCGGCGACGCGCCACGCCATGGCGGCGCGACGCGAGCTGAAAATGCGGACGGTGTTCAATCTATTGGGTCCGCTGACAAATCCTGCGGGCGTGTCGGCGCAAGTGGTTGGCGTGCCGCAAGCAAACTTGACGGAGCTGATGGCAGAGGCGCTCGGCGAGCTCGGCGTGCACCGCGCGATGGTGGTGCACGGCGCGGACGGACTGGACGAGATTTCGATTTCGGGCGAGACGTGGGTCTCTGAACTGCGCGATGGCGCGGTGCGGAATTACACCGTGAAGCCCGAGGACTTCGGGGGGTTGCGCCGCGCGCCGCTCGAAAAGATTCGTGGCGGCGATGCAAAGCAGAATTCGGAAGTGATTCACAAGATTCTTGGGCGTTCGCTGCTCTATCGCGAGCACGGGCCGCACCGGGAAATCGTAATCGCCAATGCCGCTGCGGCGCTGGTGGTGGCGGGACGAGCCACGGATTTTGCGGCGGGCGTGCAAATGGCAAAGGAATCGATCGACACAGGCGCCGCGCGAGAAAAGCTTGAAGCGCTGGTGGCCTTCTCGCAAGCTGCGGAGAGCCTGGGGCACGCAGCATCGTAGGCCTATGCCGGCGAGATAGAGTCCATCTGTTTCCACGGCGACCCTCCAATCTCCACTGTTAACGACGACCGTCCGACGGATCTGCGGAAGTGGCGGATTCAAGATCGAGAAGCGGACTGCCAAGGTGGAGTCCGGGCAAGTAGCAATTTCCGTCGCGATTGTAGGTGGCGCTGCAACTAGCGGTGTACTGGCGGCGTCGCGGTGACTGCGCGAATTGCCAAACGGAAGCGAACGGCACGCCACTTTCGGATGGCGCGGGCGGATTCTTGCCGATCGTGCAGCCGGGTGAGGGCGGGCACGCGTCGTTGTAGACGAAAAATTCTGGGTCGCGCTTGCCGGAATGCCCGCGAATGTAATTCGCGGTGACCACGAATTGGCCTTTGCCGGCGCTCGCCGGAATCCCAGAACAATAGATGCCGGCGCGAAAACCGGAACGAATGATGCCGTCAATCCACGCGAGTAGATACGCCATTTGTTCGGGCTCCATTTCACCGCCCTCTTCCTGATCGACGAAAATCACAGTTCGAGGATGAAAGCCCTCGCGCTGGGCCTTTGCAACGGCGGAGCGTGCATCGACGGAGCCGAGCGCCGCGCCTTTCTCAGGATTCCTCAGTTCATGCTGCAACCTGCCGTTAAAGAGAACCAAAAAGCCAAAGCCCGCGGCGCTCAATGTGTCGCGCTTGCCGGACCAGGGGACGGATGCTCCGCCCGGAGGGGAGTTGAGCCAATAGCCGGCGAAGGAAAAGGCGCGCTTGAGAGCTGGCAGAAGCGCATCACCGGGATAATTGTTGGAGTCGAATCCGAGATAGACGGCTGGGACAGCATCCGCGCTGGTCGTGCGCCTGCTGAAGGCCGAAGAGGTCGCGAGTAGTGCCGCTCCCGCAACTAAGATAAGAGCAGAGATGGCAACGGCCAGCCGCATGGATGGACGCTTCGCTAAATGCTGAGAAAGTTCTCGAGGAGTTTGAATCCGGAACCAGTGAGAACCGACTCGGGATGAAATTGCACGCCCTCGACCGCGACCTCGCGATGGCGCAGCCCCATGATCGTGCCGTCGGCGGTCTCAGCGGAAACTTCGAGCACAGTTGGGAGCGAGGATCGCTCGACGATCAGAGAATGATAGCGAGTGGCCGGGAAATCCTGCGGCAGATCGCGGAAAATGGTCTTGCCGTCGTGGTGAATCTCGCTGGTTTTACCGTGCATCACTTGTTTTGCACGCACGACCCGTCCGCCAAATGCGGCGCCAATTGCCTGGTGCCCCAGGCAAACGCCGAGGATTGGAATTTTGCCCGCAAAGCGCTGAATCAAAGCAACGCTGATGCCTGCTTCCTGCGGTGTGCACGGGCCCGGAGAAATCACCACGCGCTCGGGCCGGAGTTCCTCGACGTCGTCGAGCGTGATCTCGTCATTGCGGCGGACTTCGAGCGTCTGCCCCATTTGGCCGAGATATTGCGCGAGATTGTAGGTAAACGAGTCGTAGTTATCGAGCAACAAAATCATTGGCTTACTCTCAGCATAGCGCAGGACGTCATTCGGCGCGACTGCCCTCGCCGCGGCTGGCAATTTCAAGTGCGCGAAGCAGCGCCCTGGCTTTGTGGCGCGTTTCCTCGTATTCATGCTCGGGAACGGAATCGGCAACGATTCCGGCACCGGCTTGTACGTAGACTCGTCCATTTTTCGCAACGAGAGTTCGCAAGCCGATGCAGGAATCGAGATTGCCGGAAAAATCGAGATACAGAATGGCACCGGCATAAATGCCCCGGCGAGTGGGCTCGAGTTCGTCGATGATTTCCATGGCCCGAACCTTTGGGGCTCCCGAAAGCGTGCCGGCGGGGAAACAGGCGGCGAGCGCGTCGAAACAATCCACGTCGCGGCGAAGGCATCCGCGCAGGCTCGAGGCGATGTGCATAATGTGGGAATAGCGCTCAACAAACATCAGGCGCTCGGGAGACACCGAGCCGTATTCGCAGACACGGCCGAGATCGTTGCGACCGAGATCGACGAGCATGACGTGCTCGGCGCGCTCCTTAGGATCGGCGAGGAGCTCGGCTTCGAGTTCGCGGTCTTCTTTTTCGTCACGACCACGGGGACGCGATCCGGCGAGCGGACGATACGTGGCGCTCCGGCCCTGCACTTTCACGAGCATTTCTGGCGAACTGCCGACCACGGAGACGTCGCCGAGCTTCAGATGAAAAAGATAAGGCGAAGGATTGACAACGCGGAGCGCGCGATAAATATCGAAAGGACTCGCCGTCGTGCGAGCTTCGAAGCGCTGGCTGAGCACAATCTGAAATGCGTCTCCTGCGCGGATGTATTCCTTGGCCTTGCGCACTCCTGAGGTGAATTGCTCCTTGGTCATATTGGATTGCACGTGGAGCGGCACCGAGCGGCGGGGCCGCTCCTGAGGCGGCAGCGGCCCTTCGAGCAAACGACGGGTGCGGTGAATTTCGCGAACTGCGGAGTCATATTTGGCGCGCAGGCTGCCGGGACCGTCGGTGAAAACATTGCGAATGATCCAAACGCGGTGCTGCACGTGGTCAAACGCAACGACGCCGAGATAAAACATCGTCACGCAATCATCGACGCCCATGTCGTCGCGGCCAGTGTCGGGAATGCGTTCGAAGAGCCGCACCATGTCGTATGCGAAGTAGCCGATGACGCCGGCGATGAGTGGAGGAAGACCCGGCACGCGCACCGGACGATAGCGTTTGGTGAGCTGCCGCAAGCGCTCGATGGGATTCGCTTCGAACTGCGTTTTCCTGCTTCCGGCCTCGAGGGTGCAAAGCTTGCCGCGCGCGCGGAATATTTCGGCGGGATTTGCCCCCGCGAAAGTGTAGCGGCCAATCGTTTCGCCGCCCTCGACGCTTTCGAGCAGAAATGAATATTTCGCGCCGCGCGCGATGCGAAGGTAGGCGCCAACAGGGGTCAGGAGGTCGGCCGTATATGTCTCGTACACGGGCACGAGGTTCCCCTGCCGCGAGAGGCGACTAAATTCGTTGAAGTCAGGTTGAATCATCGGGTGGTCCGCGACCTGCCGCGATCGTGGGACTTGTCAGAATCCGCCAGTGCACGAAGTGCCGCACGCTGCATCACTTTCACGGGAGCGCGCTCGCCCATCCAAATTTCCCACTGTGCCGTGCCTTGAGCGACGAACATTTCCACTCCTGAGACCGTGTCGATTTTGCGTTTGGCAGCGAGCTGCAAGAGCCGCGTCACGCGCGGGCGATAAATGGTGTCAAATACCAGCCGGCAATTCAATTCGCGAGCTTCGAGTGGCGACTGGCCGGTGAGTGCGTGCATACCCACAGGCGTCGCGTTGACGATCGCGTCGAAGAATTCACTGCGCAATCGCGGGCGCGCAATCGCTTCGCCTTCCACGGCCCGCGCGAGTAGCTTTGCCCGGGTGGGCCGGCGCGCGCATATGCATACCGACGCACCAGCCTGCGAGAGTGCAAATGCGACCGCGCGTGCCGCTCCACCCGCTCCCACAATTAACACGCGGCTGCCCTGCAGCGGCATGCGCCTTTCGAGCGTGCGCAGTACGCCGACGTAGTCGGTGTTGTAACCGTAGAGTTTTCCTCCGCCGCGCACGACCACCGTGTTGACGGCGCCGATCTTTGCCGCGAGCGGATCGCAGCCATCGAGATAGCGCAAGATGCGTTCTTTGTGCGGCAGCGTGATGCTGAATCCACGGATGCCGAGGGGCTCGATGGAATCGACGAAGTCCTTCAAATCATGCACAAGGAACGGAAGGAAGATGGCATCGACGTGCCGGGCCGCAAATCCCGCGTTGTGAAACCATGGGGAAATCGACTGCCGGATCGGATCGCCAATCACGCCGTAAACGCGCGTGCGACGACTGAGGCGATCGGCGCGATAGACGCGCTTCATTTGCTCAAGTGGCGTTTGACCGGGGGCGGTGGCATTCTCCACCGGCGCGTAGGTGAATGCGCTGCCTTCACGGATCGCGAGCACGCGGGCAGGCTGAGCGATATCTCCCATGGGCACTGCGACGACTGTGTTTGGGGTGCGCGCGAGGCGCAGTAGTTTGCGTGCTTGGGCGAGTGAATCACAGTGCGCAGCGATTTTCACGGCGTCAGGCCGGTTGCGCCATAACTCGACGGCGACTGCCTTTGGGTTGCGGGGCATGTGCCGGAAGAAGTGCGCAGATGCCAGGCGGCGGCCGTCGCCGAGAAGCACGGCGAGTAACTCCGGCGGACACTTCCGAATCGTCTCGATTTCGAGGTCGTACCATGCGCAGCCAGCGCGGATGGCTTCGGCCAAATGGACCAGTTGCCGCGCGATCGTCCCTTGGTAGCGCCCGCCGGCATCGGTACGTCGGCAAGTAGCGATCAAGGTGGCTTCGGGACTCCGCTTCGGCAGCTGTGGGAGAAAGCGCTCGATTTCACGATCGTTCGCCAGCCAGTCAAGCCTAAGCTCGACGGTGCGAGTGTCGCGCAGGGCACGGGCGAGCTGGCGGAGCATGGCTGGCGCATCGGCGGCCGCCGCGACGGCGCAGATTTTATCTCTTCCTAACACCCGTGTTTCCAATCTGTTCCGGATTCTTCCCGCGGCACTCTGAAGCGCTGCAGAAGGGGAATTTCTGCTTCTACCATGCCGGTGCACAATATGTAAAGCCTGCACCACCGTTGTCTTGACGCTCCTGACGGCCTTTGTTACGGTCGATTCAGGTGGGGGCGCTTGGCGACAAGCGCGCAAGATTTATCCAAGTTACTTCAAGGAGCGAGTGTCATGCGCGGGAAAATTGTCATTGCGAGTCTGATTCTGTCTCTATCGGGTGCGGTGGCCTCTGCACAGTCCAAACCAGTTGTGCCTACCCCGGGAGACATTTATTGCTCGGGCGTTGTTACCACCCAAGCGGTGCCGCGCGACACGTACATCATCACGGGTGAGGAGTCGAACAGCAAAATCACGTTCGATAACGGCGATACGGTGTTTATCAACAAAGGCACGGACCAGGGTGTGAAGGCCGGTGATGAATTCTTCGCAGTGCGGGAAGTGGCGGACCCCTACGTAATCGACTGGACGAAATGGCAAAGCGCCATCTTGAAGAAGATGGGCAAAGTTTGGGCCGATGAAGCGCGACTCAAGGTGACCGTGGCGCGAAAGGACGTCTCGATCGCGCAGGTGGAACATGAATGCGATTTGGTGCAGCGTGGCGATATTGTCCTGCCATTTGAGCCGCGGGCCGTACCCACCCTCAAGCCCGAGAGCAATTTCGACCGCTTTGCTCCAGCGGATGGAAAACCGCTGGCCATGCTTATCGCAACCAAGAACTTTCAGTCTGTGATCGGACGCGAAGATATCGCTTACGTGAATCTAGGCTCGGGTCAAGGCGTGAAAGTGGGCGATTATTTCAGATTTTTCCGTTATCAGGGAACGCAGCACGAAACGGTGTATCAGGAACCACGCTTTGCCTTCGATCAGGAATTTGACATGGGCGTAAAGGACGTCAACATCGTGGGCTTCGGCAGCGTTCCCAAGAAATGGAACTGGGCGAACGTGCCGCGCGAAGACATCGGCGAGGGCGTTGTGCTGCGCGTGGGGCCGAATGCATCGACGGTGCTGATTACTTTCAGCCTGCGTGAGCTTTACGCGGGCGACTATGTAGAACTGGAATAGCCGGGCGTCGTTCCGGAGGTTATCCGGGCCGCGCCGGATTCAAATTCCGATTCACAAAATATCTCGGCGGTA
>JASHRI010000218.1 GCA_030037435.1 Candidatus Acidiferrales bacterium
CTCACGGTATGGTTCTCCGAGGCACCTAGGAAAACCGTCGAGATTGCTCATCTTTCGGAGTTCGCTACTGAACAACAGAATCCCGCAAACGCGAAACACGTGGTCAGGCTCGTACTTGGATTGCCTTCGCCGCGGTTGCTGGGAGGCGTGGCCTTTGTCGACACGCCAGGGCTAGGATCTCTGGCCACAAGCGGCGCGATGGAAACCTTCGCGTATTTGCCGAAGTGCGACCTAGGGGTCGTGTTGATCGACGCGGGATCAACACTCACCGCTGATGACCTTCAGACCATCATGGCGCTGCAGCAGGCGGCGATCCCTGTCAACGTTCTCCTAAGCAAGGCAGACCTGTTAGGGTCCGAGGACCGCGACCACATCGTCAGGTATGTGAGAGAGCACATCGCCTCCGAGTGCAAGCTGAACCTTCCCGTGCATCCCGTCAGCGTCTTGCCTTCGTGCACCGAAATGCTGAACGAGTGGTTTCAAACACAGATCATTCCTCTTTACGCCCGTTCGCAGGAGCTCCGTGGGGCTTCGCTCCGTCGGAAGATTGGAGCATTGCGCGATTCCGTCGCGGCCTCTCTCGAAGCGCGTCTAAGGAGACGGGACCAACCGTCTGCGAGTTTAACAGGCCGAGCTCAAGCCACCGAAGCGCTACTTCGAAAGACAACCGGCACAATCGAAGAGATGCGCGCAGCATGTGCGCGTTATGCCGAGGGAGCGATGGGCACCGTCCCGGAGGCAATTGAAGAGGCCGCGAGACGATTCTTGCATGCTCAGTCGCATGGCAGTTATGGAGTCGTGGTGCCTGGGCAGCTCGCCCGAGACAGCTTGACCCAATTTGTTCAGATCCAAATCTTGAAGCTCCAGAAGGACATCGCGGCTCTCGCCGGTCAGCTCGACGCCGACCTTCGGCAATCCGCCGCGGACTTGGGTATTCCGGATGCGCCAGGCGAAGATGAATTCAAGTCGCTGGTCCGCGGCTCTCCGGCTTTCGAATCTCCCAATTTCCGCGTGCATCTTTCGTCCCCAAAATTCTCAAGACTTCTGGGCCAACAGTCGGCTGAGCGGTCCGTCGCGCGACAGATCTCACGGCAGGTGCCCCCAGCGTTCTATGCCGCGCTTGAGGCTTATTGGCAGTTGGTGAAAGCGTGGTCCGATTCGGTAATCGGGCAGTTGAAGCAGAAGTTTGAGACGTATGCCGAAACCTACCGGGCGCAGGCCGGGCAGGCTTTGGGGGGACGCGAACTGACAGTGGATGAACTCAAGGGAATCGAGGAAAGCCTTGCACGAATCAAGCGGCGTGCCGGCACAGCCAACGAAATGCATTTTGTTGAATCGGCTCACGGGATCCACGGTCGGCAGGAGGAGGGGGGATGATGATTCGAAAGGAGAGCGAGACGAGCAATTCCTATGACCAAATACCTGATCGTAGCTTTCGGTGGGGCTGTCGGATCAATGTTGCGGTTCTGGGCCGGAGGTTACGTGAGCAGCCGCATGGGCACGCGGTTCCCATACGGCACATTCGTCATCAACATCACGGCTTCGTTTCTAATCGGTTTAATTATGACTCTGCTCGCAGAGAGAGCGCATTGGAGTCCTAATTGGCGATACCTACTCGTGGTTGGATTCCTGGGCGGATACAGCACGTTTTCGTCTTTTGAATATGAATCGTTCCGGGTTTTCGAAGACGGCGAGTTTCTCATTACGGCCATGAATATTGTGTTCAGCGTTGCGCTTGGCTTTGTCTCAGTATGGCTCGGTGTCATCGCGGGAAGGACAATTACATGAAGCAAGAAGCGAGCGTCCCTAAACGTTCGATTACGAGCATCGCAACTCGCAACACTTGTGCGATTTGTGTAGCGTTGCGAGAGTTCCAAGGCGACCTGCTCAAAAGCCTCCGTCCCGATCAGTGTCGGAATTTTTGCAACACACATGGCTGGATGGTTGCCAACTCAGCTCCCGCGGACACTGCAGCCGCGATTTTCCTGGGGGCCATTGTGAACGCGAACTGGAGCTCGGCTCGCTGCGTTTCCGAACAGTGCGACATATGCACGAGAATGCACCGTGAAAAGGAAGCGCGCCTTGACGAGATCGCGAAGCAGTTTCGCGATGCGAGGCTTCATTCCTGGCTTCGTGACTACGGCGTCCTATGTTCGCGGCACGGCCAAGAGACCATGACCAGGCTGCCTGAATCGCTTCGGGAGAGCGTTCAAGAAATCATGGCCAGGGCGGGCGGGGAAATCGTGGAGATGCTGGAAGATTATCTCCAGCGCGTCAAGAGGGGCAGTCACACTGGAGGCGGAGTGCTTGGCCGCGCTGCCGAGTTCCTGGTGGCGCAGCGCGGAATCGAAAGTTAGGAGGCGAGAATGCTGAAGGCCGGACCTGCCAAGAAGGTAAGCATCCATGTGGGAGAAGACCACAAGTATCACGGACAGTCTCTGTATTCGGTGATTTTGGACTTTCTCTTTTACCACGGCATCTCTGGCGCCAGCGTGGTCAGGGGGGTTGCTGGGTTCGGAGCAGACCATCATCTTCACACCACGCGGATCGAAGTGCTCACTGCTGATCTTCCTATGAAAATTGAGTTCATCGAATCTCCAGACAAGGTTGAGGAAATTCTGCCGAAGCTCCAGCAACTGGCGGGTACTGGCCTGATTGAGATTCAGGACACGATCGTTGTGAAGCCAGCCGAAGTCGAGAAGAAAAAGACTCCTCAGGAGTCCCTGCCACCTTTGAAGCGCGAGGGCAAGGCGAAGCTCATGAGAATTTTTATCGGCGAGAACGACAAATGGCGCGATAAGCCGTTGCATAAAGCCTTGGTCGAGAGCATGCGAGCGAATGACATAGCCGGGGTGACGGTCTATCAGGGGATCCTCGGTTACGGTGCAAACCGCCGCATGCACCGGGATTCGACTCTGCATCTTTCCCACGATCGGCCCGTGATGCTGTCCGCCGTCGATACCGAGGAGAAGCTGCAGGCCTATTTCCCAATCCTTGACGAAATGGTGCAGCAGGGGCTCGTGGTCCTTTCTGATGTGGACGTGATCAAGTACACGCACAATTTCGCAACCGCCGAGCGCAGGAAGGAGGCGCGGTCATGAAGCTTGCTGGCAAAGCCAAGATGCTTCGCATCTACTTTGGAGAGGATGACAAATGGAAAGACAAACCTCTTTACCGCGCGATTGTTGAGAAATGTAGAGAGCTGGATATCGCGGGCGCCACGGTTCTCCGTGGAATAGCCGGATATGGCGCCAGCACTCTGATTCATCGCACACATGTTCTGTCGTTTTCTCACGACGCCCCGGTGATGGTCAGCGTGGTTGATTCGGAAGAGAAGGTCCAGAAGCTCATTCCTTTTCTCGATCAGGTTGTGGACCAGGGATTGATTGCGATGTCGGAAGTCGAGGTGATCAAGTACGTCCATCAGGCTGGAGCTCGCTCTTAGCGGCCTCAGCCGCTGGTTTCGATGCCTATTGCTTCTTGTGTAGCGCCGGTATGAGACAGTTGAATGCCTCGCCAGAGCGTCTGATCGGCCGCGAAAGAGAATTGCGCCAACTTCAATCGGCTTTGAGAAAGAGACAGAGCCAATTGATTTGGGGAAGTTCGCATTCGGGAAAGACGTTCTTAATTGCAAAGGCGCTCTCCGAACTTCCGGAAAACGAAAGACGCAAATGCATCTGCTGGTCAGGCACCGCGAGCCGCCGCCAGCTCGCCGAACACCTGATTAGGGAACTCTATCTAGTAGGAGATCCGCTAGTGAGAAGGAAAGTTCACGCGGATCGCTATGACGAAGTGACCCTAAGCCGCTGGATTTCTCAGCAATCCGCGCTCCGGCTGCGAGGGATTCTCTTCACAGCCGCCGAGCAGGGTGATTATCGATTTTTCTTGGATCATCTCTCGCCGGCCTCTCACACACTCGCCCAGCTATTAAAGGAAATCGTCTACCGGACGAAGACGCCGGTCTACCTCACAGGACCGGGCTATTCGCAGGGAGATATTGGCTACGCGTGGAGTCTGTATTGGACCGACAAATACCGCATCCGGCTGGGGCCAGTGTCGGAAGAAGACGCTCGCGAGTTGGTAGAGATCTGTATCCAGAGGTATGGCCTTGCTTCTCTTGATCTGAGCGACTTCCGCGACGATCTCTTGCACCTAAGCGGATGTCTGCCGGGTTCGATCGTGAAGATGTGCGAACTCGCTGCTAACCCCCGTTATCACTATGGGGACCAAGTGAAGATGAAGCTGCTGCACGTGGACTACCTGTTACACAGCAACCGGTTCTTGTCCGCGCCGAGCTATTCGTCATGAGCCTTGCAAGCCACAAGATTGTTCAGCCCGGGTTCACCGACAATTCTCTGAGCGGCCTCGCCGAATTGGCCGGCCAACTAGGATCCGAACGGGTTCAGGAAGAGGCTGTGGCTCTCAATCAGCGAATGGCCGAGGGCCGATTCTACGTCGCATGTGTTGGCCAATTTAAGCGAGGAAAGTCGACACTTTTGAATGCTCTTCTGGCGGACCGAATCTTGCCCACAGGAGTTTTGCCCCTTACAACGGTGCCCACCATTGTTCGCTATGGCGACTCGCGGCGCGCCCGAGTGCGGTTTGAAGGAGGAACATGGACGGATATTCGTCCAGAGGATCTCCCCCAGTATGTATCTGAAGAGCTGAATCCCGAGAACAGAAAGGGCGTTCTTAGTGTGGAAGCTTTTTCTCCCAGCTCCCTCTTGGCACAAGGAATGTGCTTTGTAGATACGCCTGGAATTGGTTCTGTCTTTGCTGGGAATACCGCGGCGACACAAGCCTTCGTCCCGCATATCGATGCCGCCCTCGTGGTCGTCGGTGCAGACCCGCCGATTACAGGCGAAGAGCTTACCCTCGTTGGCGAGATCGGGAAACAAGTGGCGAACTTGGTCGTCGTGTTGAACAAAGCTGATAGGACGTCTGAAGAAGAGCGGAGCATCGCTAGATCGTTTACGACCAAGATGCTCGAAAAACAGCTTGGGCGGCCGATCGGTCGCGTCTATGAGGTTAGCGCCGAGGAACAGCTCCGGAATGGAACATCAGGGCGCGATTGGCAACAGTTGATCGATGTGCTTGAAAAGCTGGTTCATGAGTCGGGACGGGAGTTGGTTCGGGGTGCCGGCCAACGTGGTTTCAAGCGGTTGAGCGAGGAACTGTTCGCAGTCATCGCCGAAGAAAGGGAAGCTCTGCTACGGCCTGTGGAAGAATCGGAGCTGCGGATTCAAAAGCTGCGTCAGACGATTTCGGAGTCCGAACGATCGCTGCGCGACGTTAGCTATCTGTTCATGGCGGAAGAACATCACCTCTCCGACATGTTTTTGGAACAGAGAAAACAATTTTTGGCGGCAGCGATGCCGAAGGTGAATGCGGAGTTTGCAAAAAAATTAGAAATCCTGCCGCGCCGCTACGGCCCAAGGTTTCGCAGGAGCGCCCTCCGCGCTGCCCTGGTCGTTTCGGAACGTGCCGTTCGGCCGTGGCTCGAGACCGAACAGGCTACCGCCGAGCAAGAATATCGTCGAGTCGCATCTCGCTTCGTAAGCATTGGCAACGATTTTCTCAAGAAGCTTGCCGACTCCGGAGTGCCGGAATTCACTCGTATGCCCAATGCCCTCGATTCCGATCGCGGCTTTCGGGTCCCCTCACGTTTTACCTTCGAACAATTGTTGCATGTCGCTTTGCCAGCTTCGCCATTGCGTTATACGGCTGACGTCTTCCTCGGCATTGTGCAGGCTTATGCGCTAATCGATAAAGAAGCTTGGGCTTTCCTTACTTACTTGATGGACATGAACAGCACACGAGTTCAGTCAGACGTTGTTAGTCGAGTTCAGGAGAGTCGTGGGCAACTGGAAGTAGAGATCCGAAAACTCCTGCACGAAGTGACCCGGATAGCCGAACGCGCCTTGGATCGAGCCCGCAAGGCCAAGGCGGAAGGAGCTTCGGCAGTTGAGGCCGCATTGCTTCGCCTTGAGCGCGCCGACCGCGCGCTTCGCAACCTGTGCGAGTCATCGATGGAGGCGTAGGAATCGGGCCAGATGTGCGGCCGAGAGTAGAAGCTCGATTCATCCATCGAACGATCTGAAACTCAAACACCCCCAACACAACAGGATCATCAGAGGTTCCCTGAAGTAGCGCAATTTATATGATGTCACGTCTCGTTGTCTTATGCCCGTAAAGAAGCAGAGTACTTCTGCCGAGCAACTGAACAGATTCGGCATATGCGAACGGAT
>JASHRI010000219.1 GCA_030037435.1 Candidatus Acidiferrales bacterium
CGCTCTTCGCACCACGGCGAGCCGCTCGAAATCGCGCCGTTAGGTGCATTTCCTACGTCGTGCCATGCGCCGCCCGACTGGACGCCGCGTAGCGGTCAGTTTGAATTTTCTTGATCGTAACACAAGCAGCTAAAAGTCAAACTGACCCAGTACCGGACTCCGTAATCCGTTGTAACTATCGCCATAGTGTGCTTATATTCGAAGAGTCCGCGGAACATACTCTGCTATTTGTTCCGGCCACGCAGAGTCTTTGGTGCCTCTCTCGTGAAACAAGGACGCGCCTATGAAATCGAAATCGCCGGCGCAGGGTAAGCGCAGCGCCCCTACTAGTGCGTCCTCGGACGGCGGCCCCGCTTCCGCCGAAGACAATTTTCTCGTCGCAGCCATCGGCGCATCCGCTGGCGGCATCGAAGCTTGCTCCGAATTGATGAGAAATTTGCCGGCGGACACCGGCATGGCCTTTGTCCTGATCCAGCACCTCGACCCGAATCATCAGAGCATTCTCACCGAACTCCTCGCCAAAGAGACAAAGATGTCGGTCACGGAAGTGACAAACGGATTGCATCTCGAGCGCAACCACGTCTACGTGATCCCTCCCAACGCAAGCATGTCTGTAGTCGACCATACTCTGCGCATCGGCCCTCGCGAGGAAGCGCGGCGCGGCCACATGCCGATCGACCATTTCATGCGCTCGCTTGCGCAAGAACAGGGCATCCGCGCCATCGGCGTTATCCTCTCCGGTTCGGGTACGGATGGAACTCTCGGCATGGCAGAGATACAGGCCCAGGGCGGTGTCACGTTCGCTCAAGACGAGGCTTCCGCCAAGTACGACAGCATGCCTCGCAGCGCCGTTGCCGCCGGTTGCGTCGACTACATTCTGCCTCCCAAGGGCATCGCGCGGGAGCTCGGTCGCATCTCCCGCCATCCTTTGATTGCCCGCGCCGCCCCCGAAGTCGTCGAGATCGTGCCCGAAGATGGCACTGGCCTCCACTCGATCTTCCAGCTTCTGCGCAGGGCTACTGGCGTCGATTTCGCTCACTATCGCCAGACCACCATTCTCCGCCGCATTCAGCGCCGCATGGTCGTCCACAAACTCGACAAGCTCGGCGACTACGTCAAGTACATCCAGACCAATCCCGCCGAGATTAAGGCTCTTTACCAGGACATGCTGATCAATGTCACCAGTTTCTTCCGAAATCCTTCGGTTTTCGATGCGATGAAATCGGTCGTCTTCCCCGGGATTATGCAAAATCGCCAGGCTGGGTCCGCTGTCCGCATCTGGACGCCAGGCTGCGCCTCCGGCGAGGAAACCTACTCCGTCGCCATCGCTCTGCTGGAATTCCTGGGCGAGAAAGCTACCCAAACTTCCATCCAGTTCTTTGGCACTGACGTGAGCGAATTGAGCATCGCCAAGGCTCGCACGGGCGCGTATCCCGAAAATATTCAAGGCGACGTTTCTCCCGAGCGTCTCCGCCGTTTTTTCAGCAAGACGGAAGGTGGATACCGCATCAGCAAGAGTATTCGCGACATGTGCATCTTTGCTCAGCACAATCTCATCAGCGACCCTCCGTTTTCCCAAATGGACGTCATTTGCTGCCGCAACCTGCTCATCTATCTCGAGCCCATCCTTCAAAGTAAAGTCGTTTCCCTCTTTCACTATGCCGCGCGCCCTAACGGTTTCCTCGTCCTGGGCAGCTCGGAGGGCGTCGGCGCCGTCACCAATCTCTTCGCCACCCAGGACCGAACCCATAAGATTTTCTCCAAGAAAGCTGGCACATCGCGCCCCGTCGTCACGTTTTCCTTGGAACGCCAAGCGGAGCGCACCGAATTTCCCAGCCTGCGCCTTCCATCGAAACAGGTCGAGACCAGATGGAACTACGCGGAAGCTCAAAAGGAGTTCGACCGTCGCCTCCTTTCTCACTATTCGCCCGCTGCGGTTTTCATCAACGACGATCTCGAGATCGTCCACACCCGCGGCAATGTGAGCCGCTATCTGAAGCTCGCACCCGGTCGTGCCAGCCTTAGCATTCTAAAAATGGCTCGCGAGGGGCTTCTCTTCGATCTTCGCAATGCCCTGAATCGTGCGAAAAAAGAGAATGTGCCCGTCCGCAAACAGAAAATTCAAATTAAGACCGGGAATGGAAATGGGAATGGGAATGAGGGTGGCTCGGAAAGGTCTCACGATTCGATCCGCCAGATCACCCTGGAAGTCGTGCCGGTTCGCGTGGGCAATTTGAAAGAGCCCTTCTTTATGGTCATGTTCCACGATGCGCCGGTCGAGCTTCCCGCTCGCAAGGGGCGCGCGGGGGGCCCTGGGCGCCGCGACCAAGAATCGTCCCAGATGGCAGAGGCTCGGATCACCAAGCTTGAAGAGGAACTTGCCGCGACGAAGGAATATCTCCAGTCTGTGATTGAAACCCAGGAAGCCACGAACGAAGAGCTGCAATCCGCAAATGAAGAAATCCTCTCCAGCAACGAGGAGCTTCAGAGTACCAGCGAAGAGCTGGAGACCGCCAAGGAAGAGTTGCAATCCGCAAACGAAGAATTAAGCACCGTCAACGACGAGCTTCGCAGCCGCAACGTTGAAATCACGCAGGTCAACAACGATCTCACCAACCTCTTCGGCAGCACTGATATCGCTGTTCTGATGGTCGGCAGCGATCTGGCGATCCGCCGCTTCACGCCCCGCGCTGAAAAGGCCCTGGGGCTGATCCCTAGCGACATTGGCCGCCCATTCCTCAACATCAATCCCTCCATCGAGGTCCCTGATTTTCAGCAGCTCGTCTTGCAGGTTATCTCCAATCCTCGGCCGCTTGAGAAGGATTTCACGGACAAGGGTGGCGATACCTTCCATCTAAGAATTCTCCCCTACCGTACCACCGATGGTAAAATTGACGGCGCCGTCGTCACCCTCTTGCCAATAAACTCGAAGTAGGACAATCGCTGAAAAGGCCACAGTATCGATTCGATTGAAACGCGGCAATTCAGTGTGCTAAAAGGCCTTTTGCTCTACCACTAACTGAGGCTTTTGCATGCCAAGAAAGAAGATGGCATCCGCATCGCGTCCGCCTCGCCGGACTCTGAAGAAAACCTCTTCCCCAAAATTTCGCCTCGCCCCCCGCAGCAAGATTCGCCTGACAGTGCGAGCGGGAACCTGGGACTTGCCTTCGCAACCGTCGTCGTCAATGGCCGCGTTCTCGCTGCCGACAACCATTTCGCGCAATTCCTCTTGCCCGGCGCCAATGGAACCCTTGTCGGTTCTTACCTGGAGAAATTTGTTTCTCCCCCGTCGTGGCCGGTTCTCGCGGAGGCTCTGCGCGCAGGCGCGAGGCATCCATCAGTCGGCGAATTGACGGTCCTCCAGCCGGATCTGGGCCGGCAGCGAACGATCCGTCTTTCTTTTAACCCCTCGGCCAATGGAAACCGAAAAGCGGTCTCTGTGATTGCGGTCGATATCTCCGAACTGGCCTCTGCGGCTGCCGAACTTGACGAAGCCCGTATCGCCATCACATCCATGTCCGCCCGTTCCATCCTCGCGTCAGCCCCGCGTCATCGACCTTGACGCCGTCTGCCCGTAGGACATGAGGATGTGGAGCCAAGTCGGGCTGGGCCGTCTTGCCCTGCGAGGGGATGGATTGTGAGGAGCGAGCCCGCCGTGGCGGCCGAGTCGAGGGACCAAGGCCGCCGTTGGGAGCGCGATTCTAATCGAAACTCTAAATCGAATAGAATCGCCCGTAAGTTATTGAAAATACAGGCCACCGATCAGTTCCACCCGAAACTCCCCTCGCGGCGCGAACACCATTCTCCTAGGAGATCTTATGGCCTTCAATTTTTCGGACGCATGGAAGAGCGGCAACCACATCGTCGATTCCGCCATTTCGCTGCTGCCTAACCTGATCCTCGCCATCATCATTTTCGTCATATTACTGATCGTCGCGTCGGCCATCAAACGCTTCGTTCGGCACGCTGCGGAGCGGCACCAGCGACGCCAGAGCCTTGGCATTCTGTTCGGCCAAATCGCCCAAACCACGATCGTGATCGTCGGATTTCTAATTGCTTTCTCGGTGGTGGCGCCATCCTTCCATGCGTCCGACCTGATTAAAATGCTCGGCATCGGCAGCGTGGCAATCGGCTTCGCCTTCCAAAACACCTGCAAAACTTTCTGGCCGGCATCCTGCTGCTTCATGAGCCGTTCCGCATCGGCGACCTGATCACAGTTACCGGCCTAAAAGGCAAAGTGGACCACATTCAAACGCGCGCCACTCTGATCAGCACGCCCGACGGCCATCGAGTGGTGATTCCCAACGCCGTCCTGTTCACGAATCCGGTCGTGGTCGCCAATCCAGATACCCTGAAGAGTCGCCAACAGCAGCCCAATGCGGCGCCGGGAACTGCGGCATGATTTGCTTGCGATAGGTGTCGCATAGTAGCGTTTGTGCGGAAGGGGCCAAGACGTTACGATGGCGAGCAGAACTTAATGCGCCTGCTGGAATCCCGGGGGCTGCCCCCAGAATGAGGACGAAAACGGAATGTCGAAGATCGTGAGCTTGGATGCCTTGGAGATTCTGGATTCCCGCGGGAATCCCACCGTTCAGGTGACGATGACGCTCGATAGCGGCGCCACGGGCACGGCGAGAGTTCCCTCCGGTGCGTCGACGGGAAAGAACGAAGCCGTGGAGCTGCGCGATGGAGACAAAAAGCGCTACCTGGGAAAGGGCGTCCGCAAGGCCGTCGAGAACGTCGTCAAGGTCATTCAGCCAGTGGTGAAAGGAATGGACGCGGCGGA
>JASHRI010000220.1 GCA_030037435.1 Candidatus Acidiferrales bacterium
GGGACTGGGTGCGTTAGGTCCACTAATCACTCGGCCTAATCAAAACTATTCTGCGGGGGATAACCTTTCGTATGTTAGAGGCAACCACGCGCTGAAGTGGGGATTTGAGTTCCGCCGAGGCAGTACAAACTTTATCGCCGATTTCAATGGTCCCGGCGCGCTCAACTTTGTCGGTGGGCAGGCGTTTGCAAATTCAACGGCTTTAGAGGACTTCCTCGGCGGCTTTCCCGCGAATGGCAACATCCTTGTGGGCGGTGAGAACCACGCGCAAGTCTCAGTGCGTTCACTCTACGGGTACATGATGGACACCTACCGTGTTACCCCCAACCTTACGGTGAATTTGGGCCTTCGGTACGAATACACCACGCCGCCAACCGAGGCCAACAACCAAATCGCCAATTTTATTCCGGGTACAGGCCTGGTGCAGGTCGGGCATGGAATCAGCAACATCTTTCAGCCCGACCGCAACAACTTCGCCCCTCGCGTGGGATTCGCCTGGGACGTGTTCGGCAATTCAAAGACTGTGCTCCGAGCGGGAAGCGGTATCGAGTACGCATTTGTGCAACTTGAGACGTTTTTGGCCCGTGGTGAAGCAAATAGCGGAGGAACGGGAATATCGGGGATCCCCACAGGCGCTCTAGGCGTGAACCCAGCGGCCGGTGGGTTGGAACAAGGCACCGGAACGATGAAGGTGGGCACTGTCTTTTTGGGTCCATCGCAGTTGAACTACACTTCGGCCGGCCCCGTGTTTGGAAGTCAGGTTCTCAATTGCGACCCGAATTTGGTTGTCGGTGGCGTGGCGGGAACGCCATGCAACATTACGGGGGTGAACCCGAATCTGAGGACGCCCTATGTAGAAAGCTGGAACCTCAACATCCAACAGGCATTCGGCAAACAATTTTCTCTAGAGGTGGGTTATGTCGGCAACCATGGAGTGAAACAAATTGGTGTGCTCGATCTTAACCAGCCGCTGCTCCAGTCCGTAAGCGGCGCCCTCGTTGGTCCAGGATGGGCCGCATGCGCGGCTACAGGCTACACGGATCCCAGCGTGTGCAGCTTTTCCGATCCCGTTGCGGAACAGGCGGCACGGCCGCTCAATAGCCAGTTCCCGTACCTCGGCGTAATCAACCAGATAGGCAACGATTACAATTCCAGCTACAACAGCCTGCAAATAACAGCAACGCTTCGGCCATGGCACGGCGTGTCCATTCTTTCCGGATATACGTGGGGCCATGCCTTGGGCGTGAGCGGATCGAACGCCGACGTCGGTTCGGGTGGTTTGTTGCCTCAAAACAGCCTAGATCCAAAAGCTGAATATTCGAACCTGCCGTTCGACATTCGAAATCGCTGGACCTTGGCATTGACCTACGACGTTCCGGCGCCGATGGCGACCTTCCACCACCTGCTGGATGGCTGGCAGATCGATTCCATTGTAACCATGCAGAGCGGTAGCCCGTACAGCGCGAACGACGGCCTGGATGATATTTCCGGGACTGCGGAATTCGCGGACCGCTGGGACTTTTTCGGAAATCCTTCCGACTTCCGCGAGCAGCCGCGCCAGTCCATCCCGTTCTTCGCGGGCGCCACCAACGGGGCTTGTTCTGCGAAGGCGCTGGCTCTGGACGGAGGAGTCGCAGGGGGGGCGACTGCGGCGCTCAACAATTTCGGTTGCTTCGCCTCGGGCAATTCGATTCTCATCCCGGCACCTCTTGGGACGTTTGGAAATAGCCGCCCCGACATCTTCCCCGGCTTACCCCTCAAGGATTGGGATTTCTCGCTGATCAAGAACTTTCCGATCAAAGGGGACCGGTTGCACGGGCAATTTCGAGCGGAGGTTTTCAACCTCCTCAACCATCCCGCTTACGCTAACGTCAATTCCGAGTTCGGTGGCGTGACGAGCGGTATATTCGGTTGCGGTTGCGCATCGCCCGACGTCAATATCGGCAACCCAGTAATTGGGACGGGTAGTAATCGCGCGATTCAATTTGGCCTGAAGTTTCTTTTCTAGCTCTGGCCCAGTAGGGGTGAGGACTGGCCGAATCGCGGGAATAAACACAATTGCTTCTCACTGCCAAGCAACGGCAATCAAATCCTTCACGAGAGGCCGAAAAAGTGAAAGGCATGAAACACCTGCAAGTTACTCTGATTATGGCCGCGGCAACCATCCTTGTACTCTTTATTGGCACGAGGCTGCCTAACCGTTCCGCTGCGGCCAAGGGGTTTGAACCGGGAAGCGTAAGCGTGGCTCGGGTGCTTGCCGACGAAAATTTGGGAACGAATTGGTTTCTATACGGTCGGGACTTCGGCGAAACGCACTTTAGTCCCCTGAAACAAGTCACCGACAAGAATATACAGAAACTGGGCCTGGCCTGGTACTTGGACATCGACAGTCCAATGGGTATGTCATCTGAGCCTGTGGAAGTGGACGGCGTAATTTACGTGACCAATTCGTTGGCCGTTGTTTATGCGGTGGACGCGGCCACCGGAAAAGTTTTGTGGAAGTTCGATCCGCACGAACAACGAGGGGTCAGCACTCAGAATTCCTACGCCGTCCGTGCGAATCGGGGCGTGGCGGTGTGGGAGGGCAAGGTATATGTCGCGACCGGCGATTGTCGCCTATTCGCCATTGATGCCGCTTCCGGAAAGCAAGTATGGGCGTCTCAAACCTGCGATCCGGTTCAAACCGGCAGCACCGGCGAGCCGCATATCGCGGGTGGAAACGTGCTGATCGGCTATAACGGTTCTGACGACATGATTCGAGGCTCGCTGGTAGCCTTTAATGCCCAGACCGGCAAAGAATCGTGGCGCTTCTGGACGGTCCCTGGAGATCCAGCCAAAGGATTTGAAACTAAAGCTCTGGAAATGGCGGCTAAGACGTGGGTAGGCAAAAAAGCGTTTCCGGAGTGGTGGAGATTTGGCGGCGGCGATGTATGGGCCGCAATTACATGGGACAGGAAAGATAATCTTGTCATTTTTGGTACGGCCGGAGCTGGTTCTGTGGAAGGCACGACGCCACGAAACGACGCCCCGGATGGCGCGAAACTATTTTCCGGCTGTGTGATTGCGGTCAATGCGGACACCGGAAAATACGTGTGGCATTTCCAAACCAGTGGAGCGCACTTCCAGACCGAGAACTTCCACATCATCATCACCGATCTGATGCTGAACGGTGAGAAACGTCATGTCGCCATCACCGCACCGAGAAATGGCTTCATCTACGTCATCGACGCAGCAACGGGCCACCTGCTGGAAGCCAAACCATACGGCACAGTGCACTGGGCGACTTCGATAGACCTGCAAACCGGCAGGCCCGTCGAAGTTACCGGTGGGACGAGAACGGAAGGTCGTGGCGGCGCGGGAAAAACGTGGTGGCCGATGAGCTATGACCCAATCACCGGCCTTGTGTACATTCCCGCGTACGACGCGCGCCCTCATCCAGAGTCTGGGCAGTCAGCGATGGAAGGGAAGCTCGCCGCATGGGATCCCATCAGCCAATCCGTACGCTGGTTCGTTCCTCAGCAGATAGAAACAAATAGTGGAGTCCTCTCGACTGCGGGCAATTTGGTCTTTCAAGGCCAAGGCACGGGTGAATTCGATGCCTACGCCGCCGACACCGGACAAAAAGTATGGTCAATACAGACCGGCTCAGCCATTGATTCGGTGCCTGTGAGTTTCAGCATAAACGGCCAGCAATATGTCGTGGTTCCGGTGGGATGGGGATCGGATTCCAGGTTGTTCCTCCCCGCCAGCGCGATGGCAACTCCGCAATCCGAAAGAGGGCCTTCACGCCTTCTGGCGTTCAAGATCGGAGGGGCTCTGCCGTTTCCCACACCACCCGACACTATTCAGCCAATTCCTGAGCCTCCAAAACAGACTGCCAGCGAAGCTGTGATCAAACAGGGCGAAGGCCTGTACGAGCTTCATATGTGCGGAGGATGTCATTCTCCTGGGCTCGATGGGAGCGGTGCGTGGACTGTAAATGGCGCGGTACCGGATTTGCGATACGCGCCGCCGGAAGTTCACGACCAGTGGGATGCGATTGTCTTCGCGGGGAGCCACAAGGCTGAGGGAATGATGGCCTTCGGCGTGGACCAGCATTTTCCCGATTTGACTGCGTTAACCGTCGAGCAATTGCATGCAATTCATGCTTATGTCATCCAACAATCGTGGAAGGCCTACGAAGAGCAGCACAGGCCGAAAGCATCGGCAAAGTAGAGTCGGTAGAGTTTATGCGATGGGTAGGATTCTAACGGGCATTTCGGAGATATTGGAAGGTGATCCCAGAACAGTCGCCAGTGAGCGACGCAGCGCAGCTTGAAGCGCTCGGCTACAGCTCGAAGTTTGATAGAAAGATGGGCTTGTGGTCGAACTTTTCGCTGGGTTTCACCTACCTCTCGCCCGTCGTAGGCGTCTACAGCGTATTTGCCATCGGGATAACAAGCGGCGGACCGCCGATGTTCTGGAACTACATCCTCGTTGGTCTAGGGCAGCTGTTGGTGTGTTTGATCTTTGGCGAAATCGTATCGCAGTACCCGATATCGGGCGGCATCTATCCATGGGCCAGACGCCTCGTCGGGAAGCGCTGGGCTTGGATGGCTGGCTGGGTCTATCTGTGGGCGCTATGCACTACGATCGCGGCCGTCGCCGTGGGCGGCTCCCCGTTTGTGGCGCAGCTGCTGGGAATCGCTTCCACTCATCAGCGGGAAATCTGGATCGGCGTTGGAATGGTCTGCCTGACAACCCTCCTGAACGTGAGTGGCACCCGGCTGCTCGCGCGCGTCGCCATGATCGGTTTTATCTGTGAAATCGTCGGAGCTATTGTGGTCGGTTCCTATCTACTGCTCTTTTCGCGCCACCAGAATATCCGAGTTCTGTTTCAAACCTTCCAGGTGGCACCCCACGGGTCCTACCTTCCTGCATTTCTTGCGTCGGCCGTTGCCGCGATGTTCTGCTATTACGGCTTCGAAGCGTGCGGCGACGTCGCGGAAGAGACTCCCAATCCCAGCGTCACAATTCCCAAAGCGATGCGAATGACGATATACATCGGCGGCGCAGCAGCCCTATTTGTTTGTCTGGCTCTTCTGCTCGCGGTTCCGAATATGGCTGCGGCCATTTCGGGAGCCGACTCAGATCCCGTGGTCACGGCTCTGCAGACCGCGATGGGTTCCGCCGGGGTTCGGATGGTCATTGCCGTAGTGCTGATCTCCTTTTTTTCCTGTCTTTTGAGCCTGCAAGCCGCCACGAGCCGGCTGCTCTTCTCGTTCGGGCGCGATCGCATGATCCTCGGCAGCAGTTACCTGAGTAGATTATCGCAGCGCACCCACATGCCTGTAGCCGCCCTGCTGGCTGCAGGATTTATTCCCGCGGCGATTGTAGTTTTTGGCTTGTATTTAGAAAATGCCGTCAGAACGATCATCGTATTCGGATCGGCAGGCATATATGTCGCATTCCAGATGGTTGTGCTTGCGGCGCTGATCGCCCGGGCAAGGGGCTGGCGGCCCGCCGGAGCATTTCGTCTAAATGGATGGGCCTGGCCCGTAAACATCGCAGCGTTTTGCTACGGTATTGCCGCTATCGTCGACATGTTCTGGCCGCGCACTCCGACCGAACCGTGGTACTTGAACTATGGAATGATTTTCACCAGTGCGATCGTCATCGTGTCTGGCATAGCGTATATGGTTATCGCTTCACCCCATCTACGTGATGACGCCCCCGCCGGAGACGCGCATTTGCTGAGCTCCCGCGCTGCGGCGAGCATCGATACGGCCACGGAATAACGGAAAGCGTGCCTAGCCTGCTGTTTGCACGCGATGACTGGTGCGCTCGACCTCACGCTCCCGCATCGATTCCAGAAACGCCGCAAAGAGTTCGGCCTGCGACGAGATGCCTAGCTTCCTGTACACATTTCTTCTGTGAACCTTTACCGTTCCCGGGCTTAGATCCAATTGTCGCGCGATGGATTCCGTCGAATGACCCTGCAGGATCAGTGACACGATCTGGTGCTCCCGCAAGGAGAGCTGCGAGCCGCCGAAACTCTTAAAGTCGTCGAAGAATTCATTTCCCACTGCGCCGCGCTCGCCTTCGATCCGTTGGGGCCTATCCATCCGCTTGCTGGCATCGCTCCAGCGCTTGATGACGATTGCGCGAAGTGAGGTCTCGATGGCCTGCAGAATTGAAAACTCGGGACGTGAAATGGGTGAATGTTGCCGCCAGCGAAGAACTGAGAGCACTCCTGTGACGTGATCCGGTAGTTCGAAGAAAAAGCCTATTTCTTCGCCGATCTGGGTTCGGTGGTAGTGCGTCCGATAATATTCAGACTGGCGAAATTGATCTGGGGCGAAGCTGCTGAGGCGGTAACAACCTGACTTCGTACCAGACAGCGCCGCGTGGAAAAAAGGGTCCAATAGATAAGGGCCACTGACGTAGTCGTCCAGCATCACGCGCCGATAAGGCTCCTCTACCGTGCAGGCCAGGATCAGTGGTCGGACCCGCCCACGATAGGCGAACGCTACGGTAAAGTCGATTTGCACCAAACGGGAAATCGCTTGAAACACCACGCGGTCAAACTGAGGACTCTCCAGTGCCGCGAGGATCTCACTTACACCGCGGCTCCACTGTTCGAGCAGGAACGCGGATCGGCTACGTGTCTGGAGGTATGGTGCCTTCAATGCGTCCGCCACTTCCCTCATTGTGATGTCGAGAATGAGTTCACAGAATTCGGTTGTTCTGGCGAGATTGTACTGAAATTATTCCTAGACTGTCTGCCGTTTTTGTTCCCCCTTCGTCTCAAAGAACTGTTCTTGCCTCTCTGTGATGATTTCCGGCACAGCAACGGGCTGTTGGTGCGTTTGGAGAAATTACGGGCCACTCCTCCGGGCTTCACGGTAAGCCCCGATCTACACGAGCATTTGTACTCGACGTCGCGCCCCGAAAGAGGGGAAGCAAGTACTCTGCCGGAGAGTTCCTGGTTTGAATCAGAAGTCGGTCAGAAGCTTCTTCCGAAAGACGTCCGGACTGTAGGCTAAGGCGACTCGCAAGGAGGGGCACATCGAGTTTGTTCCCAGCATCCTCAAGGGTTCCTAAGACATCGTCATGCAATCTCAGGCAGCAGATTTCCCGCGAATGATGGGAAAAGTCACCTTCGGCGGTTTTGCGAGAAAGATAGTAAATATTAACCCTCGTGATTTCAATAGCCAGTGGCTGCGAACCCGAGTCCATACCCAGAGTCACAAGGGACGATGTAACGTGTCAAAGACATGTTTCTTACGTGTTTTTGCTTGCCAGCCTTCATCGCCGGGGTGTAAACGAATTTGCGGCAAAGGTCGCCATTAGAAGTTCCAGTTCTTCATTAGCTTCGAACAAAGCGTGACAAGTTTTGGGGTGTTCCCAGAACGCTCCTCAGGGGCGGTATGGGCAAATCAGAGGCCGTGTGTGGGACCGCCTGATTTGCCCCTGAACTGGATGTGCTTTCCTGGGCGGAGTGCGGCACGGATCCGACAGATTTGGCGAACCTGAAAACGGGGATTCAATGGGGGGATAATAATGAGGAGGACTTACGTCCTTGCAGCTTGTTTGCTGATGTTTCTGGTTTGGGCTACGACCGCCGGCGCTCAGAGGCAGACCGGGCAGATTTTTGGTCAAGTAACTGATTCCACTGGAGCAGCTCTCCCGAACGTCAAAGTGACAATTACCAGCACGGCAGAATTGCAACCTACTACTGTAACCACAGGCGATACAGGTTCCTACCGGTTTGCCGACATTCCCATTGGGACCTATTCGGTCAAGTTTGAAGCGAATGGCTATGCCGGGTTTGTGCAGGAGGGTGTCCAGATCACTATCGGTTTCACCGCGGAGGTGAATGCGCAACTGAAACTGGCCTCCGTTGCCCAGACGGTCGAGGTCAACGGCACCGCTCCGGTTATCGATGTCCAAAGCACCACCGAAACGTCGGATCTGACTGAGCAGCGCCTTCAGGACCTACCGACCGCTCATGGTGAATATAACATCGCCGAGCAGTCGCCTGGAGTTCAAGGGCCTGCCAAGGATGTCGGCGGCTCTACAAACGGCAACCAGACCTATTTCGTATCGCGTGGTGCTGACGGCAACCAAACCAGGTACTACTTAGACGGAGTTGATTTGGCACCGGCTGGATCGTACACCGGGTTCTGGGTCGATTACGATACGCTCCAAGAAGCCTCTGTGACAGAGGGGGGGGCCGACCCCGAAGTCCAGACGTCCGGCTTGGCGATTAATATGGTTAGCAAGGGCGGGTCGGACACTTTCCACGGGTCGTTCCAATACGCTGTGGAAGGGCAATCGTTCGAGGCTAACAATCTCAACCCGGCCCTGCGACAGGCCGTATCTCTGACCGGCACGTCCGCGGGAAATCCGCTCCAGCACTTTACCGATTTTGGAGGCCAGATCGGTGGTCCGATTAAGAAGGGCCGTCTATGGTTTTGGGCTGCCTATGGTCAAAACGTGATCACCGTCGGGGACGATAAGTTGTACACCACGGGCGGGAACTGCCCAGCGGTGGCAGCTGACCCGCTTGCCTATGCATGGGGAACCGTTCGTTCTTGCGAGCAAAGCGACCCTTCTACCCTGCGGCATCTTTCATACAAGATCGGCTGGCAAGTTTTTCACAACAACACCTTTACCTTCGAGAATATCTACGGCACCAAAGAAGAACCACACTTCTTGTTCGGCCCGACTGTGGCGCTCGACTCAACCATCAACTTATCGGAGCACTATAACTCCGCGTCCCGCGGACCGCGTTTCTGGGACGCCGGCTGGACGCCACTGTGGCGCTTTGACGATCAGCAGATCATAAATGATCGTTGGGTGGCGGACGTATCGTTCATCCATTTCGGCAAGCAGAATACCTTCGGGCCGCAGAATCCTTCCCTGCTCAACACGCAGGTGCAATTTGACCAAAGCACCGGCGAGTATCGCGCGTCCGGCGAAATCGCCTACCAGAACCTGTCCGAGCCGATGAACACCTTCAAGGTGGCATCCAACTACTTCATACCAGGGAAATGGGGTGGCAGCCACACCATCAAGTTCGGATACCTTTGGTCTCGTTATGAGAATTGGGGACAGGGCGATGAGGGGGGTGGCGCCGAGGCGATATTTGACGAAACGACTCCCGGAGCAGCGCCGTTCACTCAACCTCTAGCTGTCAACTTCTATCGGCCCAGCCTTGGCGATGCATTCCTGTACGAGCAGGCCGGCTGGTTTCTTGATACTTACACGCACAAAAGGCTCACTCTGAACCTCGGAATCCGGTGGGACCGCCAATGGGATATGGAACGGGCCGAGAGCGTCCCGGCCTCCATCTATGAAGGCGAAATAATGTCGAACGGAGTAACTCCTTTCAACTGGTTACCGGCCGTACAGTATCCAGGAGCAAAGGGCGGAGTAACGTGGGACACCTTCGCTCCGCGCCTTGGCGCCGCCTACGATCTATTCGGGACGGGCAAGACAGTGCTGAAGGCGAGCTTCGCCCAATACTTCGACATGCGCACAGCGGGTGAATTGGCCGGCACGTATGACACTGTTGGGGTGCCCAACGGTAACGGAGCGCCGTCTCTTTCATACATTCAATTTCCATGGAATGACGCAAATGGAGACGGCATTGTTGAAATGAACGAGGTCGGTACCACCTATCGGACGTTCGGCAACAACTATAATCCTGCCAACCCCACCAGCACGACGAGTCCAAACACAGTCAATCCGAACATCAAGGATCCCAAGACGAACGAAGTCACCGCAGGCGTGAGCCAGGAACTGGCGCCTGGCTTTGCTCTTACTGTTACTTATGTCTATCGGAGGTATTCGGATTTCATTTGGAAAGCTCTGGATGGCATAACCTCAGCGGATTTTGCACCGGAGACGCTCTCGCCTACGAATTGTCCAACCAGAACAGCCCCGGTGATGCAGACTGACTGCGCGACCGTGACTTATTATGTGCCCACGGTACCGTTGCCCTCTGCGTATACATTGGAGAACGAGCCTGACTACTATCGAACCTACCACGGTCTCGAAATCCAGTTGGCGAAGCGCATGGCCAGGAATTGGATGCTAAACGGCAGCTTGACCTTCCAGAGCACGCGGCAGTTCTGGAGCGCACCGGATGCGTATCAGGATCCTACGAACATTGCGACACAGAACGGTGCGCAATATGCTCCGCCAGAATCTGCATCTTCGGGCTATCCGGTTAACATCGCCTTGAACGCTCGCTGGATCACGCGATTTGGCGCGAGGTACATATTGCCGTGGCACGGCATTGCGATATCTGCGGTGAACGATTTCCGGCAGGGTTATCCGATCGAAAGCACGATTAACGTTGCGTCTCGTCCCGATGGCGCCGCCTCCGTCGCGGTGCTGATCGATCCCCCGGGTGTCCAGCGCTACAGCAATTTGGAGGATATGGACATTCGAGTTGATAAGGACTTCGCGCTCCACGAGCGTTTTCATTTGGAGCCCTCGCTTGACATCTACAACTTGTTCAACGCGAATCCGATCCTCGGACAGCAGCCCAACCAGAATGCGTCAAACGCGAACTACATCGGGTATGTTCTCAGCCCGCGGATTGCTCGCTTCGGCGTCAAATTTTCGTTCTGAGGGCGGGGCTGACGTGAATGTTGGCAGTCGTAACTGATCTGACTGAAACTGACTCGCTCGCCAGGGATTTGTGATATTTGTTGCGCGTATCTGTGGGCGAGTCGATTCTCGCGTGCGCATGACGACGGGCTTAGGGAAAAACCTGAGGGCCTAGAAGGGCTAAAGCTGAATAACTGTTGACGACTCAGTAGTCGCACAATTTGGCAGCAATCCAACAAACGAGCGTTTTTCTTGATAACCGAAGACTGTCGATTTGGGCAGGTCTCGGAGGGCTAAATGAGCGAGAACAAAAACGAACGCCTCGGCTCGGGAACTCCAAGTCTAGGGCGACGAGACATCATGAAATTGGGTGTTGGCGCCGCCGTCGCCAGTCAATTACTGAAACCGCAGATTACTTCTGCACAAACGGAACGGGGCCAGACGGAAACGACAAGAAGGGGGCAGGGCGGCACCACGTTTCGGCCATCTGAGTGGACGGACCAGGAGCGGTATGCGGGCGTCAAAATGGAGACTGGACCGGGCTGGGAGAACAATTCCAACCGAGCCTTCGGAAACGGCCCCATGGACGATACAAGCCGGCTAATCGTGGAATATGTCAGCTCGTTCTCGGAATCGAGCATCGACGATGCCTGGGCGAACGCCTTCAGCAACACGATGATCGACACGGTTGCATCTCTGATCTCCGGATTCGAGTCGGATTCGGCTAGAGTCTGCGCCCGGTTGGCGCGATCCACTCAGAGTGACCTGAAAAGCACTGTCCTTGGATATGGGATCACCACTTCGCCGGAATTAGCCGCGTATGCGAACACCACGATGATCCGCTTCACAGATTTTAATGACCATTTCAGCGACATGATGGGCGGCGTCCTTGCGATCGGCGAAGCCCTGCACTCGACGGGAATGCAAGTGATGTCGGCGATCATTTTGGCGTACCAGGTGCAATCCGCTCTCAGCGGGGCTGGAGGAAACGACGCCGGACTGGACATTGGCATCTATTACGCTCCTGCCGTTGCGGTCGCTGCGGGCAAGCTCCTGAAATTGAACGAAGACCAGCTTGCCAATGCGCTGTCGCTCGCCCTCACTTTGCACGTCCCTCTGCGAGTGGACCGATCGAATACGCTTTCGATGCAGAAGGCATGCGGCACTGCCGAGGCGGTGCGGATCGCCGTCTTCTGCGCGCTGTCGGCACGCGAAGGAATGACTGGTCCATCCCGGCCATTCGAAGGCCGCGATGGCTTATGGGATCGACTCACTGGACCGTACACTAGACTTCGGCTGCCCCCTTCAGCGCCCACGACTACGGGCCTGTCGGGAGCTATCAAGCGGCGACCGGCGGAAGGGTACACGCAGGCGATGCACGCGGACGTGATTCCGGCGGTGAGAGCGTGGACAAAGGCCGACGAGATTGATTCGATTCATGTAGAAATGCCGTTTTCGGGGTGGCTGGAAATTGCTGACCCGCCGAAATGGGACCCGCGAAACCACGAGACCGCAGACCACAGCATGGCCTACGAGGCGTCGCGCGCGCTCATTGATGGCGATGTTTACTTGGATTCATTTACGCGTGAAAAGTTCATGGATCCGACGGCGAGAGCCTTGATGAATAGAATCACCGTGTCCGTTGATCCAAGCTTCGGCTATGGGCAGGTGCGAATGACCGTGAAGAAGAAGTCCGGCGAAACATTGACGAAAGAAACCAGCTCGAGGATGGGAATGAACTTCGGACCGGCGATGACGCACGATGATATCGTGACGAAATACAACCGGGTCTGCGAATTCATGCGCGTGGATAATGCGCAGCGAGACCGTGCTCTTGCGCAATGGTCGGACCTGAGAGCCGTACAAGACATCGCAGACGCTATGAAGACTCTCGCGAAGTTTGGGAATCCGCAGCCTCTGTAGCGTTTGCTAAATTGCCGATTTCCAATCGGCGGCAATTAGACCCTTAGCGATCCCCAAAGTAAGAGTTCTTGTTCACGACGACCGTTGCTGGACTTGAAACGGGCGGCGCTGAAATGAGTCCATCGAACGAAAATCTTTGCACTCGCCGTCCGTCTTCTACTTCGGTGACGTACAGGTTTCCGTGCGAGTCCGTGGCCATTTCGTGCAGCGCATCGAACTCGCCTGGGCCTATGCCAGGCCGGCCGAAAGACTCCAGGGGCTCGAGAGTCTTGCGGTCAAACACCCAGACGCGAGCCGGACTTCTGCTGGCCACGTAAAGGAACCGCTGGCCCGGGTCAGCTGAAAAGGCGACGCTCGCAGCAGTCTGCCCGTTGCCGCATCCCTCTCCGGCTTGCTCACACCATCGATCGACCCAAACTTGCGCCACATACTTGCCGTCGATCGTGAATATCTGCACCCGTCTTCCGGCGCGGTCGGCAACGTAAACCAAGCCGTCCTTAGAGATTTTCACGTCGTGAACGGTATCGAACTGTGGCGGACCAGGGTCCTTGGGATCAAATCTGGTGGCGAGAGTGCGATTGGGGGTTGGCACGCGCCGGCCCGACATTTCCGCGACTATGGAGGGTTCCGGACTATCCGACGGGACGTTGCCAAATGCGCCCCACATACGCTTGAACTGGCCGGTGTCCGCATCGAATACGATGATGCGTTTGTTCCCGTAGCCGTCGGAGACGAACACTTCGTTCGTCTTCTGGTAAACGACCGTATCGGTCGGCATCCAGAAAGCCTCGGTGTCCTCGTTTGTCTTCTTGTGATCGTTTTGGCCTAGTTGCATAATGAACTTGCCGTCATTCGTGAACTTCAGGATTTGGTCGTCGCGCCCATTCCCGCAGATCCAGACGTTTCCCTTGTAATCAATGGAGATTCCATGCTCGCTCTGTGGCCAATTGTATCCCTCGCCCTTTCCACCCCAGCCTCTGATGTATTTGCCGTCCTGGTCAAACACCATCACCGGCGGGCCAGTGCTAACTCCGGCTTTGACAGTTCGAGGACGATGCAAGATCCAAATATGGTCCTGCGAATCAACCGCGACATCGGAAACTTGGCCCAGCGTCCAGCCGTTTGGGATGGTTGGCCACGTGGGGTCAAGACGGAACTTCGGCATTTGGCGGGCAGGAGTGGCGCCGGCGTGCGCGTTCCCACCTATGTACACGCCGAGCGCTAAAAGCGCGATCGTCATAGTAATGCCTGCAGTAGTATGAAGCTTTCGCCGCGTCATAGAGTTACCCCCAAGACGACAAGGCGATTTATAGCAATTCGGAAGTGAAGTTTAAAGCCAGAGCGAGTAAGAAACCGGTGTGTTACCTGTTACGACGGGCGCAGCGTTCTCGAATGGGCGGCTTCGCGTTACGTGTTCGTGTCGCCTGCCCCGTCCATAGCATTGCTTCTCGAAGTAGTGAGGCGGGGCTCGCGTGCAGCGGACGTCAGCAAGGTCATTCCGCGGCGCTCGGGCCCGAAGGCCGCCATCACCGAGGCCAACACGAAAACGCTGATCGCAGTCAAAGCCATGGCAGTCGCATAGCTGGTCCTCTGTGCGTAGGCTGCCTCCAGATAAACCACGGAACTGGCAATGACCCCAGCGCTTTGGTAAGCAAAGCCGGGCAGTAAGGCCCGCACCGAATCCGGAGAAAGTTCTGCTAAATGGGCGGGTACCACGCCCCAAGCGCCCTGCACCATAAATTGCATTACGAAGGCTCCCACAGTCAGCCAGAGCTGGTCGGGGGCATATGCCCAGACAGGAATGACAGCCGCAGCGAGTATGAATGCAGCGATGATCGCCCTCCGACGGCCCCATTTGTCCGAGAGGTGACCGACCGTGATTCCTCCAATCACTGCACCGATTCCGGACAAACCCGTAATTGCGGCACGCCGTGTTGGACTGAAATGCCACTGGCGCTGCAGGAATGTCGGGTACATGTCCTGGGTGCCGTGTGAAGCGAAAAGCATCATGGTCATAAAGGCGAGCAGGTACAGGAACAGCTTCCAGTGTGAGAAAACTTCTGTGACCTGCTGACCCCATGTTTGACTGGTCTTTTGCCGCCTTTGCCATACGGCGGACTCGTTGACTCGGAAACCGACGTAGAAGAGCAGAAGCAGCGCCGGAAGGCTCCCCACGAAGAACAGCGGCCTCCAGCCGAGGCGCGGGAACATCAGAAAATAGCAAAGAGCCGCCAGCACGTTTCCTGCGGCGTAGCCCTCCTGCAGCAGTCCCGAAAACATGCCACGTCGGCCTGCCGGCGCCCCTTCCATCGCTAGAGACGCTCCGACACCCCAATTACCACCCATTACAATGCCAAATACGGCGCGCACGACAAGCAGAGTCGCGTAGTTCGGGGCTAATCCCGTCAGGATTTCGGCAATCGCAAAGAATCCCACGTTGATCATCAGCGGGATTCGACGACCGTAGCGATCACCGAGCAATCCGAAGATGAATCCGCCCACGGGCCGACAGGCCAGCGTCATGGTGATGACCAAAGCGATTTCAGAGTCGGTCTTGTGAAAGTCTCTCGCGATGGCCGTCAGGCAAAAGACGACCAGAAAGAAGTCGTATGCGTCGAACAGCCAGCCGGCAAATCCCGCAATAACCGCTGGGGGATGACTGCTCAGCGGCGAGCCGTCGGGATCGGAACCCTGCGATGCGGCGGACGATTTGGAGGTCCGAAGGATCTTAGAGCCTCTCGATCGCGACTCGGATAGCGATCGGGTCTTTCGGTTATGGCAACTGGCGCCTTGCCGGAAACGCAATTCCAGTGGCCACCGTGCCCTAAAGGCTTTACCAATTTACCTTGGCGGGATTCGCGACGAACGCGAGTAGCGGATAGTCACAAGTTTTGTAACACCTTAGGGTATCTGTGGGAGGCAAAGAAATTTCAGAAGGACAGCACGGGTTGGCCTAAACCGAAGTATGCGCCTTCTAAGGACGACCGATTGCCTATGGGGTGGTACCATTGTCCATACTAGGAATCAGCGCCGTAACCACTGATTCTGCTTGATCTCGCAGGAAGTAGTGATACCATTCGCCGCAACCGGTGTGGAGGCTGTTGCCATGAGCCGAATTGTGACCGATACGACGCCAGACCGACAGTTGCTGGATCAAGTAGAACAGATCCTTCAAAGCGAAACTCTGCAAAATTCTGAAACCCTGAAACGGCTTCTGAAATTTCTTGCGGAAAAAACGGTCCACGGGCAAGGAGATCAGCTGAAAGAATACACGATCGCCGTCGATGCCATGGACAAGCCGGCAACGTACGATCCCAGGCACGACTCAGCCGTTCGCATCCAGGTGGGCCGGTTGCGGCAAAAGCTGGGGGAATATTATCGAAGCGAAGGAAAAGATGACCCAGTCATCATCGATCTACCGAAAGGCCATTTCAAGCTTCGATGTGAACCACGCGGAGTTGCGCAGGAGACCGCTAGACTCCAGCAGCAGCGGGTTAGCGTGCGAGCATTCGCGTGGGCTGGCACCGCCGTATTCACCATCTTGATGATCGCGCTCGGCTGGGCCGCGTCGTCCTTCTTCACCATTCGCCGGACGGAAGCGATGTCTGCTGTCGAAGGAAGGTGGACTCCTGATCTGCAACAATTGTGGCAGCCTTTCCTCGCAACAGACCGGCCGATGTTGCTGGCCATCGAGGATCCTCTTTTTGTGGAATTGCAGCGAGGCTCGGGCATCTACTACCGTGACAAGTCGTTCGACGAATGGGGACAGGCGTTTGGTTCTCGAGGCGTGCAGGCGCTACGAAAGGCCTTCGATTATCCCAATACGCAGCCAAGCCGGTATTACACGAGCTTCGGAGAGGTAAACGCGGCATTCCAGATAGGGCGTCTGCTGGGCGTGCGCGTGCCAAACGTCTCCATCGTTAGGACAAGCGAGCTATCCTGGGATCAGCTCGCGCGCAACAATGTGGTATTCGTCGGCGTACCAGTTTTCTTCGGCGAACAGTTCAAGACCATGCCGGTGCAGCCAGAATTTGTGCTTGTTTCCAATGGAATTCGAAACGTGCACCCGAAAGCGGGGGAGCCTGCGACATTCCTGGACCAGTTTTCGACAGCTCCGGCAGAGGCCGGTGAGATCTACGCGCTGGTTACGCGTTCGCCCGGGCCGGTCGGAAGCACCTATTTCGAGAGCTTCGTGAGCAATCGAGCGGCCGGATACGTGGGCGCCGTCCGCTGGTTTACAGAGCCGAATTTCAGCAATCAGCTGGTTTCGAACTTGAAGAGAGAATATGGAAGCGTGCCCAGCTACTTCCAAGTTGTACTTAAGGTTGAATTCACTGATCAGGTAGCCACTCAGACCTCCTATGTGACGAGTCGTCGATTACCGTAGATCGTACGGGAAATCGGAATCAGTTAGCGATGCTACTTCCCGACGCGGGTGCTTAGTTGCAGTGCATTTGCGCAGGGCGCAGGGTCCCGTTGCGCCTCGCAAACTTCGCAATTACGTGCATCCATCCCTGAATGCGATCGCGTCGGCTCACCCAGGCAGACGCCTATCGCTCGACATGCCCGCCCTATGATTTCCCTTAAGCTGTCTCGTCAAATTATTTCGGCGTGAGGTGGAACAGTCCTCCGGTAGTGGAGTCTTGTAGCATCCAAAGCGAGCCGTCCGGCGCTTCTTCGATATCTCGGACGCGCATCCCGACGCTCCAGCGCTGGGCCGCAGTGGCGCCACCCTGCCCATCAAACGTGAGCCGGACGATCGACATGGTGCCCAGGCCACTAACCAAGGCGCTGCCATCCCATCCCGGAAAGACGCTGCCCTTGTAGAACATAAGATTGCCCGGCGCAATCACCGGAACCCAATAGATCACGGGCTTAGTGAGGTCGGGACGCGTATCGGGGCTCGGGATTGGCACGCCGTCGTAGTTCACACCATAGGAGACCAGAGGCCAACCGTAATTCTTGCCCTTCTCGATCAGGTTCAGTTCGTCGCCGCCGCGCGGGCCATGCTCCACCTCCCACAGTCGGCCGTCGGGACCGAAGGCTAGGCCGTACGGTGTGCGAATGCCGGTGATCCAGGTTTCGGCCGGGGTCAGATTGGGGCCTGGGAATGTGTAAGTGCTCACCACCGGTGCCGTCTTTGCTGCCTCGGTATCTTTCGGTGGATCGATTAATGGAATGGTCGAGGCGCCGGTCTTGCCCTCCATCGGATTGCCGGGCGCAGGCTTGCCATCTAGCGTCAACCGCAGGATCTTGCCTTCCGGTTGATTGGGATCCTGAGCGGGAGTGAATCGCTGCCGGTCGCCCACCGTAAGGAATAGGTAGTTGCCATCCGGCGAGAAGGCGATCTGAGCACCTTCCTGGCCGCCCTTGCCCTTTGGCATTTGGCGCCATAACACCTCGAAGCCGCTCAGTCTGGCCCTTTGGCCCATAAACTCAAGCTTGCCGCGGCCTAGCGCCAAGCCGCCGCCGGAATCACCTGGTTCGACATAGGTGAGATAGATATTTTGGTCGGTGGCGTAGTGGGGCGAGAGGAAGACGCCCAGCATGCCGTTCTGTCCTTCATAATAGACGACCGGCGTTCCGAAAACTTGAGTGATCGTGCCGTCCGGTGTGACTAGATCGAGCCGGCCGACTTTTTCGGTTATCAGCATCCGGCCATCGGGCAGGAACGCGATGCGCCATGGCAGGTCGAAACTCGTCACCTTCGTGATGGTGAAGGGAAGATCTGGATCAGGTTTCTGTTCGCCGGCATTCGTCTGCGCATAGACCGCACTTGCCAGCAGCGCTACAAGCAAAACCGCGTTTGCCAACTTCGCCATTTGCACGTCTCCTTTGCGCCCGAATAGCCCGAGCATCCTAAAACATACTGCCCCGGCAGGTCTACATAAGTTTGACGAATGTCGTTGTCGCTAACTCCAGCGAAATTGGAGCGGAAATCGCCCGCTTTTGTATGGATATGGGTGAGACATATTGTTGTCTTGACAACTACAATCTGGTTTGTTGTACTTGCCCCATGGTCTAGTGGATGTAGCATGGGTGTCCGGCTGCAAGACCTAATGATCGCAATGAAAGAGATCCTCTCTAGCATTCGACCGCCTCATGGATTTTCAACTTCTTCCTTCCCCGCCTGCAGAATGAAAGCGGGTTTCCGATAATGGACGAAAAAAGGAGGTGTGCTCATGGATCGACGAAAGATGCTGTCATTGCTTGGAATCAGTCCAGCGCTGGCGATGGCCGGTGCACCTTTGTACGCCAGCCACGGTAAAACGACGGCGACCGGAGACTCCGTGACATCGTTTGACACCAAGTGCGCAGTCCTAAGCCCGCTGGGGACACCGCCGCCGATCAAGTTGCTGGGAATGGCGCCGCGACCGGAATCTCTCGATGGCAAGACGATCTTTTTCGTAGACGACGGTTTTCCCGGGACGGACGTCCTGATGAAGGAAATGGTGGAATGGTTTAACCAGAACGTCCACGGAGCTACTGCGCTCTACAGGCTCAAATCTGGCGGATTCCCGCAGGTTGATCAGCCGCTGTGGGCGGAGATCAAGGCCAAAGGAGATGCGGTGGTGATGGGTGTCGGGCATTGAAGCTACTGCTCGCCGGCGGTCGTTGGCCACGATATTTTCTTTGAGTCCGAATTTCACAAGCCTACCGTCTCGATCATTACGCAGTACTTCCGGCAACTAGTTGAAGAAAACGCTGCGAAGAAAGGCATGCCGGAGCTGCCGTTTACCTTCGTCAAATCGCCCGTGTGGGGCAAGACGGCGGATCAATTGCGGCACGACGTGATCGATGGCAGTGATCCGGTCACCGGGAAGCCCGTGATGCAGGAGATCGTAGACCAGCTGACGACCCCAGTTAGCGCTGAAGACCAGACCACGCGGACGATTTCGCAATCGGCCGGTCCCGGCACATTCGGACCCGATACCGCGGAAAGCCTGCAGCGCATGTTCATTGAAAAGAGGATGACCGACTACCTGCCGATTGTTCTCCCCACCGAAGAACGGGTCGACGCGATGCTCAAAGGCACAAGCCGTAAGCCCGACGAGGTTGTCGGCCACATGTCACCCACGCCGGGCGTGTACGAAAACTGGTCCTACACCGTCCGGCAGATCGCCGTGAACGCGGTGATGGCGGGCGCGGACCCGAAATATCTGCCGGTGATTCTCGCGATCGCTTCGATCGGGAAGGAATCCATTTCCAGCTCCGACAACTCGTTCACCGAAGCCGTGGTAATTAATGGACCCATTCGCGACGAAATCGGCCTCAATTATCGTATTGGCTCGCTCGGGCCCTTCGGCCACGCCAACGCGACGATCGGTCGCGCGTACACATTGCTTTCCATCAACGGCGGGAACTGCGGCAAGGTCGGCGAGACATACATGGGCGTAATCGGAAATCCCATGAACTACGCCAATATCATCATCGCCGAGAACGAAAAAGACTCGCCATGGGAACCGTTCAGTGTACGGCGCGGATTCAAGCCGAATGAGAACGTTGTAAGCATATTCGAAGGTTGGGGCGTTATTTCAGCGAAAAACTCCAAACATGCCGTTTGGTCGAAAGACATGAATTTCGCCCAGGAACTCAAGGACATCTCGAACGATCAGGACCAGCTTTTTGGAATCCTTGCGGTGCTCAGCCCAACGGTCGCCGATTATATGAAGAGCGAAGGCTACGACTCCGTCGAAAAATTGACGGATTTTATCTTCCAGAGCCAGGACGAGTCCACGCCACATTTCCGAAGCAAGGCGCAGATCAACATCCTGGTTACGGGATCGTCCAACAATCTTTATTGGGACTACGGCGGGATGCATTACGTCAAAAGCGCTTCGATCGACGAGTGGAGCTAACGGCTTTTGATCGCGTGGCTCCGTTGCCTAAAAAACAACGAGAGGTGGCCTAAAGAACACGCTATGGCTACCCAAGTGATGTATGCGACTAAATCGCAATTTGGGAGGCGGATCATGGATCGACGCAAAATGTTAGCGTTATTAGGGCTCAGCCCAGTTCTTGCGGCGGTTTCGCCCACCTTTGCCCGCACTGCTGCAGCATTTCCGGAAGACGCGCCGGGAGCCTCGAGTTGCGACTCCGGTAATGGTGCGGTCAGTGTTCTGAATCCCGCGATCACCACAAAATTTGCCGAGCGGGTTCCTCTAGCACCGCGCCTTAGCACGCTCGACGGCAAGACGATCTATCTCGTGGACACGGATTGGGGAGGGATGCAGCAGAATAATGGCATCCTCGAGGAAATTCAGAAATGGTTTGCCCAGAACATGCCTGCCGTGAAAACGGTCATCAAGATCAAGGCTGGCAACTTCGTCACGGACGATCCGGGACTGTGGAAGGAGATTGCCCAAAATCACGGCGACGGCGTAATCATCGGTGTAGCCGGTTGACACGGTTGCGTCGGGGCCGTGAGCCGCGAATCTGGAGAAATCGAGCAGAAGTATCACATCCCAACAGTTTCTCTCGCTGGTTCGAATGTAGTCTCGTTTGGTCTCGGAGCGAACTTTAAGTACAACACCGGCATGCCACTTCGGTTCGTCGGCGTTCCGTTTCCGTTCTCTGGCCAGCCGCGCTCAGTGCTCGCATCGTACGTTCAGGGCAAAGACACCGTCAGCGGACAGCCGTTTATGCAGGCCATTATCGACGGGCTCACGAAGCCACTGACAGCTGATGAAAAACTCTCCGGGTCTGCGCCCGACGCACCATCGGCTGAGCCGCGAATGCTTCCGGCGGATACGCAAGACAATCTACAGCGCATTTTCCGTGACCGTGGCTGGACGGACTACAACCCGGTCATCCTTCCGACGCCAGAACGAGTCGCCGCGATACTGAAGGGCACCAGTCATGCGCCTGATGAGGTTGTGAAAAGTGCCGCAGGAACTTTTGGTTCGCGCCGCCCATTTACGGTCGAGAAAGTCGCCACGATTGCCGTTATGGCAGGCGCAAGGCCGGAATATTTGCCGGTGATCCTGGCGCTCGCCAGCCGAGTGCCGTATGAGGACTCGACTACCTCGATAGCGCAGATGGTGGTGGTCAATGGCCCGATACGCAAGAAGATGGGTATGAACTCCGGCATGGGATCACTGGGGCCGGACAATGAGGCGAACTCTGTCATCGGTCGGTCGATGACGCTGATCCACAAAGTCATTCAGGGCTACGTCGAAGGCGTAACTGGTTTCGCTTCGCTCAGCAACCCTCTCAGGTACGACAATCTCTGTTTCGCGGAAAACGAGGAAGCTTTGCCGGAAGGCTGGCAGCCTCTACACGTTCAGTCGGGCCACAAGCCAACCGACAGCGTGGTGACCATTTTTACTGGCTGGAATTTCATCAATAGCACGGGATGGGTGGAGCAGCACTACGCGCCTCAATTCTTGATGCGCGACTATATGTCTTCGCTTTCCGGCATGGGCGCCACCCTGATCATGGACCCGTCAGTCGCGGAACTGCTCAGTGCTGCACAGGGATTCAATTCCAAGGCGGCGCTTGGCCAATGGTTGTCGCAGAACGTTCAGAAGACTGCGCAGTCGTATTGGGGGAATTCGATCGTCTCAAGCATGCTGGCCCCGCTCGCGCGGCAAGGGCTGAAACCGTACGCGGATTGGCTAGATATTTCTGGAGATTCGCTGATTAAGCCCTTCGCCAATCCGAATGGCATCCACGCGGTCGTTACTGGCGGAAAGACTGCGAGCGTTTGGTTCGCTACGGACTTTATGCCCGATCGAGGAACGTCGATCGACGAGTGGACCTGATTTGAGAACAGAGTCCAGATAATTCATCCGGTGGTCGAAAGGCGGCGGCTACTTTGACCGGGTCTTACCCGTCAGCGAGTGACGATGCCGTGGATGGCTATTGTTGGAAACTGTTTCCTGGTACATCTCCTCTGCCCGTTCGGCAAGCAGATCGAGAACGCGTTCCACCTCGCTTTTGCGTTGCCCTCGTAATAGCTCACGCTGGTACTCTTCAGCCACCGGAGCGATTTGGCGGAGCAGCGCCGCGCCTTTTTTGGTTAGCGAGAGCGATGACGCACGGCTGTCCTCCGGATGCGCGGTCTTTTTAATCAGCTTTCTGCGCAGCAAAGCTTCCAGCGAACGGCTGATCCACGCCTTGTCAACGTGGGTCCTGCGGCTCACCTCATTAACGGAGATCGGTTGGTGGGCTCCCAGAATGATCAAGATCCGCAAATCCGTGGGCTTCACTCCAAAAAGATTTCCAAACGTTATTTTGCCGATGCGAAGAATTAAATCTGCTACGCGGACGACGCGGACGGATACTAACTGGATGAGGGTGTCGATGTGGGGAGCGCGTTCGCGATGTTCCGACTTCTCGAAATTTGCCTTGCGCGTTCTAGCGAATGCAATTCCGTTTTTTCGAATAACCGGCTGTGCGCCGTCGGCCGTCATCGCCGTTTTGCCTCCCATGCGCTGCGGTGTCTTGACAACAATCGAACGATGCAAGTATACAAGTGACGGTGATTCACGTGCCGGATTTTTGGGGAGATGAACGATGTACCGAGAGGAAGCGCGAACCATGCGTGAACTTCAGCGGAATTCACCTGCGAGCCGAATTTTAATTCTCGCAATTCTGGCAATCTTGTGGATTGCGCTCAACGCGCACGTGGCGCGGGCGCAGTGGCTCACCGTCAATGGCGAGAACAATCAAAGGTATTCCCCGCTCAGCGAGATCAATACTCACAACGTGACGCAGATCGGCGCGGCATGGGTGGCGCCTGGAATCGAACCAATGCCTTCCAGCCGCGCCACGCCCGTAGTCGACGATGGCCTGATGTTCATTACCGCGCCACCGTACGTCTACGCAGTCGACATGAACTCGGGAAAGATTACCTGGCGCTATAAAACGGATGGCCCCACAGCGCACGGTGGTGTGGCGGTCGGCGACGGCATGGTCTTCGTCGGTGTTTGGAATCCCGGAAAAACAAGTCTCATCGCACTAAATGAAAAGACTGGCGAGCCCGCGTGGCAAACTTCTCTAATGCCAAAGTCGGGTGAACCGACTGGCGGCGCTTCCGCTGCGCCTCTGTTTGCCGATGGAATCGTCTCCATCGGCACGAACGCCGATTACGGCTATCGCGGCCAGATCGTCGCATTCGACGCGAAAACTGGAAAGGAAGCGTGGCGGTTTTATGTTGTGCCTTCGCCAGGCCAACGGGGCTCCGACACATGGCCCAAAAACAATACGGCGTGGCTGCACGGCGGCGGCGCGGTGTGGCTGGAGGGAATCTACGATCCTGTGCTCGGTCTCGACTTCTACGCCACCGGAAACGCCGTACCTCAATATGGGGGCGAGTACCGGCCCGGCGACAATTTGTACACCGATTGCCTCGTAGCCCTCGACAACAGGACCGGCCAGCTGCGCTGGTACTACCAAGTCGTTCATCACGACATTTGGGAGGCGGATATCGCCGAAGCGCCAGTGCTGTTCGATGCAGACCTGAATGGCCAGCAGGTAAAGGCGATCGCAGCCATGCGCACAGACGGGTACCTTTTCACTTTCGACCGCACGAACGGAAAACCGCTCGAGCGTATTGAGGAACGTCCTGTCCCGCAGGACGCGTCGCAAAAGACGGCGCGCACGCAGCCGTATCCGGTGGGCGCCCAACCCGTGTTGCCCGATTGCGATTACTGGCGAACTCAGCCTGTCCCCACCGGCTTCCAAATAGGCTGTTTCTTCACGCCAGCTGATGTCCACAAGCCAGACTTGCTTGTGCCTACTTACGGCATGCGCTCCACACCAATGGCCTATGATCCACAGACCCGCTTTTTTTACGCCACCGGAAATGCCGCGTTGCAGTGGTTCCGGCGCACCGCCGACCCGGACTTTTTTACCCTTGGTTTCAGCAGTCACGTACCGGGCCTAAACAAATTGAGCTACGGTGTGCTAGCGGCCATCGACAGCGGGACAGACAAAATCGCGTGGGAGAAAAAATTCCCAGACGGAAAACCGAGCGGCGCACTCGCTACAGCGGGCGGACTCGTATTTCAAAACAAAGGCGACGGCAATTTCCAAGCCTTTGACGCGAAAACAGGCGATCTTCTCTGGCAGTTTCAAACGGGCTCGCCCGTGGGCGGTCCACCAATCGCGTTTGAAAACCAGGGCCACGAATACATCGTCACCGTTGTGGGTGGCGCGGTGTGGGCGTTCCAGCTCGGCGGAACAGTCCCGCAACGCTCCGCGCCGCCGATGCCACCGGAAGAAGATTTTTCGGGGACTATCACCAACACCGACACGGTCCTAACGGCCACGGCTGTGCACGACATGGGCCTCACAGGCCAGCACGTCATTGAGGATGAATACGAGTTCGATCCTTATCGCGCGCGAGTTGTCGTTGGCACTCGCGTGATGTGGCGAAATAATGGCGTGCTCGACCACACCATCGTCGCCGTCGATGGGTCTTGGACCACCGGCACGCTGCACCCGCTCGACATCGGCCAGCACATCTTCGATAAGCCCGGAAAGTACGAGTATCATTGCAAAGAATTTCCCTGGGAGTACGGAGAAATCGTGGTCGTGCCCGCTCCTGGCGGAGAGCAACAGTCCCAGCTGAGTGGCCAGAACTAACCAAAACCTGCTTTCGGAAATCTGCAAATCCGGTCCGACGCGGCCGTCTCGCACGGACGAAGTGCGTTGGGGCTTGCCGTAATATCCGCGTAACATAGCCACCGTGTCCAGCTACGTCGCCGCAATCGATCAAGGCACCACGAGCACGCGCTTCATCGTGTTCGATAGAACGGGCCGCATCGTCGCCCTCGCGCAGCGGGAGCATCACCAGATTTATCCTCGGCCCGGTTGGGTGGAGCACGACCCCGAGGAGATTTGGAACTGCACGCAGCAGGTCGTTACCGAAGCCATGCAGCAAAAAGGGCTTCGCCCACACGACCTAGCTGCCATTGGCATCACCAACCAGCGCGAAACTACAGTCGTGTGGAATCGAAAAACAGGGCAGCCTGTTCACAACGCGATCGTATGGCAAGACACTCGCGTCGAGGAGACCGTTGCCGAACTATCACGTAACGGTGGACAGGATCGTTTCCGCCGGAAGACGGGCCTTCCGCTCGCAACCTACTTCAGCGGTTTGAAGATTCGCTGGATTCTCGACAACGTCGCGGACGTTCGCAAGCTTGCCGAATCGGGAGAAGCGCTCTTTGGGACTATCGACACATTCCTCGCCTGGAAATTAACTGGCGGACGGAATGGGGGCGTCCACATCACGGACGTAACGAATGCGAGCCGCACGCAAATAATGAATCTGGAAACGCTCGCGTGGGACGCCGAAATGCTCGATTGCTACGGCATTCCGCAGCGAATGCTGCCCTCAATTCGCTCCAGCAGCGAGAACTACGGAGCTGCACAACCCGACACCATCAAGGATGTTCCCATCGCCGGTATTCTAGGCGACCAGCAAGCAGCGCTCATTGGCCAAGCATGCTTCAAGCGCGGGGAAGCCAAGAATACCTATGGAACCGGAAATTTTCTGTTGATGAATACGGGCGAGACGGTGGTGCAATCCAAGCATGGGCTGATCACAACGGTCGCTTACAAATTCGGAGACGAGCCGGCGCACTACGCGCTGGAGGGCAGCATCGCGATCACGGGGGCGCTGGTGCAGTGGTTGCGCGACAATCTCGGAATCATTCAAAAGAGCGCCGACATTGAAACCCTGGCGCGCACCGTGAAAGACAATGGTGGAGTCTATTTCGTGCCGGCATTTTCCGGACTCTATGCGCCCTATTGGAAGTCCACGGCTCGCGGAGTTATTACCGGGCTCACGCGGTACGCGAACAAGGGCCATATCGCGCGAGCCGCGCTGGAAGCCACGGCCTTTCAGACTCGCGAGATCGTCGAAGCGACGGAACGCGACTCAGGAATCAGCCTCGATGTTCTGCGCAGCGATGGCGGCATGGTGGAAGACGAGTTACTCATGCAGTTTCAAGCCGACATTTTAAATCGGCCCGTCGTTCGACCCGTCGTGAAAGAGACCACGGCGCTCGGCGCATCGTACGCGCCTGGGCTGGCGGTTGGTTTTTTCAAAGGGACCGAGGAATTGCGATCCAACTGGGCCGCCGATTATTCCTGGTACCCTCAGATGGACGCAGGACAGCGGGAGAACTTGTACCGTCTATGGAAAAAAGCTGTCGCTCGGTCGTTCGACTGGGCGGAAGAAACTTCCAGTTAACAAGTAATCTGCGGGCCGACCTGTCGCCGCTGCGGAAGGTGGCGGATCGAGGCCTCGCGACAAAAGAGAGTATTGGACCTTCTGTCCGCGCGCGCCGAAGGCAATTTCTCGGCTTCAACGAACACGGTAAGTTAGAGGCGAAGAATTTACCTCAGCGCGGACGCGTCTCTGCAAATCGATGGAATGCTGATATGAGCCTCTCACTCCGGCAATCCGATGCGCTTCAGCAAGTCGGCGTAGCGTGGGTCGGAGCGCAAGCGGTTGAGGACCGTATTCCACTTAATGCTCGCAAGGCCCTGGTTGTGAGTATCGTAGGCTTTTTCCAGCCACTGGAAGGCTTTATCCTTGTCACCCAGAAGCGCGTAATATTGCGCAACATCAAAGGGATTGTAATCGGACGTTGAGGGATCGCCTTCCATCTGAATAAGCCACGTACAGAGTCCCTTGAAGCCGGAAACTGCATACACGCCCTTGATCGCAGCAGCCGCCTGTGGTGGACCGAAGATCGCCTCCTCGTGCTCGATAGCGTCCGCCCACTTATCGTAGTTTCCGGCCGCAAGGTAACAGCCGTCCAAGCCACCCCATGCAATCAGGTAATTCGGGTCGATTTCCAGAGTCTTTTGGTATTGAGGGATGGCCTTGCCGCAATCGCCCTCTGACATGAGCACGTACCCTATCATGACGGTGGCATTGGCGGAGTGAGGGTCGAGCGCAAGACCGCGCTGAGCCTGATCCATCGCTTCGCTGAAGCGATTCATGCGATCGAGGTAAGCGGAGTAGGCTATATGCGCCGCCACCGAATTGGGATTCAGGTCGACGGCGCTGCGGAATTCGGAATCGGCGTCGGCAAATTTCCAGGTGAAACTATCGATATTGCCCAGCGTGAGGTGCGCCTCCGCGGATCTTGAATCGAGCGCCAGCGCCTCTTGGGCTTCGGCTAGCGCGGTTGCAAATTCCGCTGCCGCCTTGTCAGATGAGAAGTTTCCAATCTCAGCGCTGGCGTCCGCCAGGCCCGCGTGAGCGTCGGCGTAGTTCGGATCTTTGGCAATGGCCTGACGAAAATCGTCCGCCGCTTTCGTGAAGCCTTCGGGATTGAACCGATCGAATTGATAGCGGCCGAGCAAGTAAAGCCGGTAGGCGTCCGGATTCTCGACCTTTGCGTCGTCCATCTGCTGTTTTTGAGCGGACGTTAGTTTTACGCGCAGCTTGTCGGAAATGTCGCGGACGATATCCTGCTGCAGCATGGAAACGTTGGCCGCGGTCTCGCTGAATTGTTCGCCCCAGATTTGCGAATCGTCCGTAGCATTCACAAGTTCGGCATCGATCGAAAGCATATCGCCGGTCTGCTGGATGGTGCCGGTGAGCACCGCATCCACTTTCAGATCGCGGCCCACGGCCTCGGGATCAGGCGACTTACCCGAGTAGCGCATCGTCGCGCTGCTGGCCATCACGCGCAGTCCGGGCAACTGCGAAAGCGCGTCAGTGACGCCGATGCTGATGCCGTCTTGCAGAAATTCGGCGTTGGAGCTGCCGCTCGCGCCAGTGAAGGGCAGCACGGCAACCGAGTGAACCGTCGCCGCGCGCGCTGGCAGTAAATAGTGCGCGGCCAGGAAGCCGCCGACGATCAGGATTAGTGCAACGAGGCTCAGTGCAAGCCATTTGTATGAATGGCCTCCGGCGCGTTCCGGTAGGGAAGCCGCGGGAGTTGCCACGGACGCCGCGGTAGTGAGCGAGACCCCGGACGCACTCGCACCCGGAACCGTCGACACAACTGCTGCCGATGCAGGAGCCGCTGGAACCGACGCGCTCCTGCCCGAATCCAGTTCGCGTCGCAGACGTTTCAGGTCGGTTCGAAGGTCGGCCGCACTCTGATATCGCAGGTCGCGATTTTTTTCGAGCGCCTTATTGATGATCTCCTCGAGTTTGGACGGCAGATCGGGATTCAGACGCACTGGGGGAACCGGCGTGCGATTCAAGATCGCTTCGAAAATCAGGGCGGAAGTGTCGCCGCGAAACGGCAGCACGCCCGTGGCCATCTCGTAGAGCACCACGCCAAAGCTGAAGAGATCGGTACGCGCATCGAGTTCCTTTCCGCGCGCTTGCTCGGGCGACATATACGCCACGGTGCCCAACGTCGATCCCGGGCTGGTCAAGTGCGCCTCGGGAACTTCGATGCTCGCCGTCGGATCCGACAGGCTGGCTAGTGGCGGCATGCGGCGTGGGTCGGCCGTCATCTTCGCCAAACCGAAATCCAGAATCTTCGCGTGGCCTCGTTTGGTGATGAAAATGTTGGCCGGCTTGATGTCGCGATGGACGATGCTGCGGGCGTGCGCCGCGTCGAGCGCATCCGCCACTTGCGCGCCGATATCGAGCAGCTCTTCCAGATCGAGCGGCTTGCCGCGAATCAGATGCTTGAGGGTCTGGCCTTCGAGCAATTCCATGGCGATGAAGGCGCGGCCGTTTTCCTCGCCGATGTCATGAATGGTGCAAATATTCGGGTGATTGAGCGCGGATGCCGCCTGCGCTTCTCGTTGAAAACGCACGAGCGCTTGAGGGTCCTTCGCTACGTCGTCCGGCAGGAATTTCAGAGCGACGTGGCGATGGAGGCGGGTGTCCTCTGCCTCGTAGACCACACCCATCCCTCCGCCACCAAGCATTTCCAAAATGCGGTAATGGGAGATGGTGTGACCTAGGAGAGGATCAGGCGTGGGCACGGGGCCTTATCGTAATTCGCATCACCAAGACAGTCAATCTTGTCGGAAAACTACCCTGCGCTGGCCTCGTCACGGTGTCTTTGGTGTCTGTCGTCCGAAGAGATGAAGCTTAGGGATGCTGCCACATCCACATTCGATTCGTAGCGCGCCGCGACTATGAAATGACGGTCGTCTTGCCCTTGCCCCAGAGTTCGGCGCTTGCGATGCGCGCGCCTTCAACCAATGCTTCGAATTTCGCCCACATCACCGACGGCGGGACGCGCTGGATCATGTGGGCCTGCGCGAAACCGCAATCCGTTCCGGCGATCACATTCTCGCGTCCCACGATGCGAGCGAATCGAAGAATGCGGTCGGCCACCAGGCGAGGATGCTCGACGGTGATGGTGTGATGCGTTATCACTCCGGGAATTAGGATCTTTCCCGAGGCCAGCTTATGAGTCTCCCAAATCCGCCACTCGTGCTCGTGGCGAGGGTTGGCCGCTTCGATCAAATATGCGCCCGCGCGCACGTTCAAAATGAAGCCGACGATCTCTTCGAGCGGCGCGTCGGCGAGATGCGGCACATGCCAACTGCCGAAACAGACGTGGTAGCGAACTCGATCTTCCGGGATTCCTTCCAACGCATGATTGAGCGCTTCAATGCGTAAGCCGGCCCACTGGCGATAGTTTTCGGGACTCTTTTCGACCAGATGGTCGTACATATTCGCGAGCACCGCGTCATCTACCTGAAGAATCAGGCCGGCATCGTAGATTGCGCGATATTCCTGCCTCAGAGCTTCGGCGATCGCGTACACATACTCGCGTTCAGTGGGGTAGTATTCGTTGATGCCGTCGTATGCCGTGCTCGCCGGCGCGACGACCGGAAGAAACGCGTCCTCGACGCTCACGGACCGCAGCGCGTCCTTCAGATTGTGAATGTCGCGGTCAATGGCGCTGCGATCGCGATACTTGATCGGCCCGGTACACACTTCCGTGGGGACGCCCTTGCTCATCCACGAAAATTCCGCCGCCATCACCTCAGGGAATCGGTCGCGATCGCGCCCCAACCAATAAACTGGCCGCAGTTGATCGGCTCGATGTTCGAAACCGGTAACGCGCTCGAGAATGTAATTCGCCCAGCTTGATTTTCCGTATTCGCCATCATTGATGATGTCGATGCCAACTTGAGCTTGCTTCTTTACCGCTTCCGCCACAGATTCCTTCAGAAAATCTTCATACTGCCGCTTCTTCTCCGCAGATTCTTGCGCGGCTGTGGCCAGATTCTGCAGTTGCGGAGGGCGAATCAAGCTGCCGACGTGCGTGGTGAGAATGCGGTGTTCGCTTCGTTTCATGAGCTCCGATTCCGCTACCTGAGAATCTGTAATTAGTTGCGAGACGTGGCCGTCGGCGGCGGCACGATGGGTTCGAGCGTCGCGAGAATTTCTTCCCGGCGATTTTCGAACCAAGGCGGCAAGTGCAGCTTGGTGCCAAGCTTATCCGCGGGTTCGTCCTTTTCAAATCCGCCCGGAACGTTGCAGCAGCACTCCACCAAAATCCCGCCGGGCGAACGCACGTACATCGAATGAAAGTAAAAGCGGTCCTTGATCTCGGAAGCGTCGGTGTAACCTAACTCCTCATAGATTGCCTTTTGGGCGGCCATGGCTTCGTCGTCGGCGACCCAGAGCGCCAAGTGGTGCACCGTGCCGGCGCCGAACTTCCAGCTCCCAGGCAGCCGGTCGGGCTCGTGTACGAGAATGAGTGTCTTATTCGCGCCGCCGTCTCCGATTTCGAAGCGGTGATATGCGCCATCGACCCCCGTCTTGCGGAAGCCAAGCGCCTCGATCAGGAACTGCTCCTGCTCCTCGACGGAGCGCACCGAAAGAACCGTGCCGTGAAATCCGCGCACTGCCTCGCTCTCAGCGATTTCCGGAGTTGTCCAGCCGACCCGTTTGTCGTTCTTGTCTTCCATGACCTCGAACGACAATCCGGCCGGGTGATTGAATCGAATAAACTTCTGGCCGAAGCGTTCCTCGATGGGACCCTGCTCGACCTTGTGGCGCTTCAAGTGGTCCTGCCAGAAAGGCAGCGCGCCCTTGGAGACGGTGTAGCTGATAGCTTGCACCTGCCCCGAGCCGCGCCGGCCCTTGAGGCGGTTGTACGGAAAAGTGGTCATCACGGAGCCGGGCTCGATATTCGCGTTCGTATAGTAGAGGTGATAGTGCGGAAAGCTTCCATCCATCAACACGGTTTGCTTCGCGAGCCGCTGACCGACGACTCCCGTGAAGAAGTTCACGTCCTCCTGCGCGCCTCCAGCGCACGCAGTGATGTGATGATAACCGGTAGCAGGATATTTCATGTGGTCCTCCTATTGGGCGCCAACCTCGAAACTGAGGAGCACTGAGCGGCGTTCCGTATCATAATTTGTTCTATCCCCAAACTTCCTTCGCCACTTCGACCACCAACCGCAATTTCGCCATCTCGTCGGCTTCCGTAAGCCGGTTGCCTTCGGTCGAGCTGGCAAAGCCGCATTGCGGGCTTAGGCAAAGCTGATCGCGATCGATATATTTTGCAGCCTCGTCGATACGACGCTTCAGCGCATCCTTTGGTTCCAGCTGCGGCAATTTGCTGGACACGATTCCGAGCACCGCCGTCTTATTTTTTGGCAGGAAGCGCAACGGAGCGAACGTCCCCGCGCGCGGCGTCTCATATTCCAGAAAATAGGAATCGACCTCAATTTTGTTGAACAGAGCATCCGCGATGGGATCGTATGCGCCTTCGCCGAACCATCCGCTTTGATTGTTACCGCGGCACAGGTGCATCGCCAGATGCATTCCGGCCGGGCGGCCCGCAAACGCGCGGTTGATCATTTCCGGATAGAGCTCGCTGATCAGATACTGCGGATCGTCGCCACGCGCCTTCACCATCGCCTGAAATTTTTCTCCGCACAGCGTAGCCATCGGCGGGTCGTCCACCTGCAAATAGCGGCAGCCTGCTTCGTATAGCGATTTCATTTCCTTCTGGTAGGCGTCGATTATGTCGGCCCAGAAGGCGTCCATGTCCGAATAGACTTGCTGAATTCCGGCGCTTCCGCACGTAAAGTGCACAATGATAGGCGATGGGATCGTGACCTTCGGCGTCCGCTTGGTGAGACTCCGCAGAAACTTGAAGTGATCGGCATAGATCGGTGCACGCCACTTCAGACGCGAAACAACCTGCGTCCACGGAACAGGAATTTTGCGGCCTTCATGGTCCACGAAAAAGGCAGCGGTGCTTTCCATTCGCACTTCCACGCCGCCCAAGCCGCGCACGTAGAAATCGGTGTAAAAATCCTCTCGGCGGAACTCGCCGTCGGTGATCGACTGAAGTCCCGCGTCTTCCTGCTGCGCCACGACCTTTCGAATCGC